>CAMVHW010000009.1 GCA_947167395.1 uncultured Bacteroidales bacterium | reverse complement strand
TGGCAGCCGAGACCAAGCGTATGCACTACCACCCCGAACAAGTACAGGACTTTACGCCCACTCCTATGACACTATCCACCTGTATGTTCTATACAGGACTTAATCCATACACAATGCAGCCTGTGTATGTAGCACGCAATAAACAAGATAAACAGAAACAGAACCGAAGTTTCTTCTGGTGGAAAAAACAATAATCAGACTATGACTAAAAAACATAAATATCGTATCAATCCCGACACGCTTGCCTTGGAGCGTATAGAACACGGCATAGTGTTTTGGCTTCGCCGTTCAGGTTTGTATATACTTATAGGTTTGATAATAGGTATTGTCTTCTTCTATGTGTTCTTTATGATTTTCCCTTCTCCTCGTGAGAAGCAGTTGCAACAGCAAAACGAGTCGTTAGAGGCTCAACTTCACCTCTTAGACCAGCGTGTTGACCAGATGCAGATAGTGATGAGCGATTTGTCGCAACGAGATGACAACCTCTATCGTGTGCTGTTTGGTGCCGAACCTATACCGATGGCTATTCGTCAAGGTGCTACCAACAAGGCTTCCTACTACGAAGACCTCGCCAAGATGACCGACAATCAACTATTGTCGGACCTGACGCTGAAGGTGGATGTACTGGAAAGGGAGATGTACGTCCAAGCCAACTCGTTCAACGAGATAGTGGAGATGACCAAGACGCAGGAGACTCGTATGGAGAACATACCTGCCATACAGCCTATACTGAATAAGGACTTAAAGCGCGTTGCCAGCGGTTGGGGTTTCCGTATTCACCCTATTTATCATACACGCAAGTTCCACTACGGTATGGACTTCTCCGCTCCATCCGGCACGGAAGTCTTTGCCACGGGTAATGCCAAAGTCATATATACCGGTTGGCGTCAAGGCTATGGTAACACCGTTATCCTTGACCACGGTTTTGGTTATCAGACCCTTTATGGTCATTTATTCAAGGCATTGGTTAGGAAGGGACAAAAAGTTAAGCGCGGTGATATCATCGCGCTCGTGGGTAACACCGGTGCTTCGGTAGGTCCGCACCTGCATTATGAAGTACACGTTAACGGCAAACCCGTCGATCCTCGTAACTACTATTTCATCGACCTCAGTCCGGAGGAATACGACAAGATGATTCAGTTGTCTAACAACTTTGGTCAAACATTTGATTAGCCTCTTCGCCTACGACAATGAGTTTGTAAATAAGCGTCTGCCTTATATTCTTCACATTGCCCATAATAATCATATGCTTACGCATAGCCCCTATACGGCATAGAGCATAGAGGGCTTCTTCTTGTTGCTCCGCCAAGATGTCAAGTATCTGCTCTTGGATAGCAGGCGAACGACGTATATTGTCGTCGTATGCCGAGGCTATGAATATAGCCGCCGTCAGCGAACGAGCCTTAACCGCAGAGGCATTCTCTTTCTTTGCACCAAGCAGCAAAAGGGAATACATATTATCCCTAAATCCGTTTTGCAGTATATTGACTATTATACCTTGTACGGCATTGGAGGCATCCGACGGATGGTCAATGTCCATAAGCATAACCTCAAAATCGGCTCTGTCGTCGTCGGTAGGCGATTGGATATTACTATACCAACTTTGTATTTGCTCTTCTCTGTCCATAATCAGTTACTCAAAAAAGGTCCTCTTATCATTTATCCTTCCACATTATTTTAAGGCTATCGCACACTCCCACCGGGTTTTTGAGCAGGTGAGAAGTTGAGAAAAAGACTTCACCTTCTATCTGTGGTATTTTCTCGTGCAGGTGCATTTGTCTGCAAATCTCGTTGGGTATTGCCCACGCCGTGTTTTTTTTCTTTTTCCATTCTTGACGGCTCATCATCTTAGGGTCTAACAGTTGATATGGAGCCATACCGATATAGAGTTTGGTATTATAGCAATGTTCAGCCCACCAGTATGATAGTGTTTCGTGGTCAGCCGCACGACTGCCTATATGCCAATAGAGCTGAGGCACCACATAGTCAATCCACCCTTCTTCCATCCACAGCAGCACATCGGCATAAAGGTCGTCATAGTTCTGCAGTCCGTTGGTCTTACTGCCTTGCGGGTCATTGGCTTCGTTACGCCATATACCGAAAGGTGATATACCGAATTGCACATTGGGTTTCAATCCCTTAATGAGGTCGTGCAACTCACAAATGGCGAGGTTGACATTATTGCGTCGCCAGTCTTGTATGTCATCAAAGCCGCGAGGGTGAAGGCGAAAACAAGTGGAGTCGGGCAAGTCGTTCTTACGATCTGGATAGGGATAGAAATAGTCGTCCATATGTATCCCGTCAATGTCATAGCGTGTTACTATGTCTGCAACCACCTTACATAACCACTGACGTGTTTCGTCCAAACCGGGCTCAAAATACCACTGCCTGTCGTATTTCCAAAACATCTCCGGGTGTCGGTGGAAGATATGAGTTGAGTCCAACTCGCTTATGCTCATCTGTTTTATGTTTACCCTATATGGGTTTATCCACACATGCACGTCTAATTGTCGCCGGTGTGCTTCGTCCAGCACGAACTGCAAAGGGTCGTAAGGAATGTCGTTGTCTTGTCCCTGCTTACCTGTCAGCCAATGGCTCCACGGCTCGTAAGGCGAAGGATAGAGAGCGTCGGCTGTGGGACGGACTTGGAAGATGATGGTGTTGAAATTCAACTCTTTTATCTTGTCCAACAAGTCACGCATCTGCTGCTGCTGCAAACGTGTATTGCCTCTTGCCTCCTCTGTGGGCCAGTCTATGTTAGCGACCGTGCTGAGCCATACGGCACGAAAAGGACGTGACGATTGGTTGAGAGTCTGAACAACGGTGTCCTGCTTAATGTTTGGCAGTAAGTAATAGCCGCTGTCTTTCTGCTCGGTAAAAGACAGAGTTACCTGTGCGGAAAGCAGCAGCGACAAGAATAGCAATATGCAGCAACCTATATATCGCATAAGGTTAGCAGGCAACAAATTGATTCAAGAACCTAACGTCGTTCTCGGAGAACAGGCGTAAGTCTTTAACACGATACTTGAGGTTGGCAATACGCTCCACTCCCATACCGAAGGCATAGCCGGAGAACTCCTTGCTATCTATACCGCAGGCTTCCAATACATTAGGGTCAACCATACCGCAGCCGAGAATCTCCACCCAACCTGTGTTCTTACAGAATCCGCAGCCTTTGCCACCGCATATATGGCAGGAAATATCCATTTCGGCACTGGGTTCGGTAAAGGGGAAATAGGACGGGCGCAAGCGTATTTGGGTGTTCTCGCCAAACATCTCCTTGGCGAAATAGAGCAATGCTTGACGCAGGTCGGCAAAACTGACATTACGAGCGATATAGAGTCCTTCCACTTGGTGGAAGAAACAGTGGGCACGAGCCGAGATGGCTTCGTTGCGATATACTCTGCCCGGACACAGCACGCGAATACTCTGTTGCTCACCTGTACGCAGACGTTCAGCCGCTTCGGTCATTACGCGTGTTTGCACACTGCTGGTATGGGTACGCAAAAGCACATCGGTAGGTTGTTGCACACCTTCTTCTTTCTCTACAAAGAAAGTGTCTTGCATATCTCGTGCCGGGTGTTCAGGAGCAAAGTTAAGCAGTCCGAACACATGCTTATCGTCCTCAACCTCAGGTCCTTCTGCCACGGTAAAGCCAATGCGGGAGAAGATGTCAATTATTTGTTCGCGCACCAACGAGAGCGGGTGACGTGTACCAATGGCTATCGGGTCGGGAGTGCGAGTAAGGTCTTCTCTTACTTCTGCTTTTGACACCGCTTGTCCCACAACCTCCTTCAACTCGTTCAGACGTGCTTCGGCAGTCTGACGCAGTTGATTCATAGCCTGACCAAAAACGGCTTTATCTTCTTTGCTCAATGTGCGAAACTCGTTGAAGAGTTCGCTCACCTCGCCTTTCTTACTCAAATACTTGATTCTTAATTCCTCCACTTCGCTCAGATTGGAGGCTTTCATCTCTTTAACACGAGTCTGCAACTCGGTGATACGTTCCTGTAAAGTCATATTATAGTTGAAAGAATGTTTATATTGATTTTTACGTTTATATCCATTTATCAGAATCCGAATGAGAATCCTCCCATTGCGGTAAAGTTGCTGCCTTGATAGTACAAGGGACAGAACTTATTGAGATATTGTTGCGCCGTGCCAAGCACTTCGCCTATTGTCACATTAGTGGTTGAGCCTATGGTACGCACGGTCGTATTGTCATATCCGCGCGCCATGTTATACCCTACCTGCGCACGCAGATACATATTCGGATGAACCTCATACACAAACTGTGCCGCAATCTCATAGTTGCGATATATTTTCTTATCAAAAGGCTTCTGTGCTATCGCTTTGCCTATGCCTTGCCGCAGATAGTTATACTGATTATATTTGGTATCGTCGGTATAACTCAATGCCACCCACATTCCTCTTATCGGTCTATAAGACAATTCGGCATATATACTCTGCGCGTTATCGCCCATATAATGTCCCATAAGATAACTGTTGGAAGTATATGCCAGTGCATCTATGGAGTTGGTATAACAACCTATATACGACCTCATAAACTCACCTTTGAGCGACAAGCCTTTCACGGGCCAACCGCCCCAATCAAAGCCCACCAAATAAGAGATAAGATTGTTTTCGGGATTGGAACTCTTGAATCGTGAGAACTTAATCTCATCCACATAGCAGGAAGTGTATAGTTTAAGGTGTTCAACAGGTCGTGCCGTTATGGTAAAGAAAGCCTGGGAGTTTTGGTTCTGCGTATGAGTACCCTTTGTCATCAGGTGGTCAAGCGATTTATAGAATGCAATCGGTATGAAATATGCTGCTTGGGGACTATTCTCGGCATAGACGATAGAGTTACCGAATGAGAAATGCACCCACTTGCAAGGCATAAAAGTGAACATATTGGCAGCCATATACTTGTTTCTCGGTCGCAGAGCGGAGGAGGTGATTGTTTTATTGGTATTGACATCCAATATCATATTCTCCGTATAATAGTCTTCCGAATTGAGTACATTGCTAATGAGCCAAGAATGGAAGTAGTCGAATTGGAACCACCACACGGGGGTCAGTTGCAGGCTCAACTGCGGTACGGCAGGATTGCGTCCGCTCAGTATATTGGAACTATGGTAAGCATCGCCCCAGCGTATATTCTCACGACTCAAACTGATACTTCCCCACCACGTATATAGACTTATACCTCCTTTGCTGTCGGAGAAGTCGCCTCCGTAAGTGGCTTCCTTATACTCCATTCCGCTTATGTTATTGAGGTAAGAGGGTGTGGTTATCCTTGCTCCGTTCATTTTGTCGCTGTTGGTTGGGAAATACTTGCTGCTCAAAGCCCATTGACCATTATAAGATATGTCGCGCAACGAGCCCCATATACTCACGTGGTGCGCGATGTCCATTTTCAGGTCTGCGCCCCACCAACGCTTGAAGATAGCACCTTTCTTTGACGCAATAATATCCATACCTAATATGGGCTTTATCTGCATCTTGAATATCTTATCCTTTGTCATATATGCGAATTGCGGGTCACATAGCGACAGATTGAAGGTTCTGTTGTCGGTATATTGGACGTACTGCGTAGGCATAGTGTCCCGCTCTAATGCCAATTCGTTGAGATAGAAGGCTATGTCCTGTCTTTGACGATTGTTGAGCATATCCTGCTTGTCGTCAGCCTGCTGCAAGAGGTCTGCCACCTGCTTGCGCGAGAAAGGTCGCACCGCCTCATTGATGCTGATAATACCATCGGTGGCAAGTTCGTCTATAAGGTCATATAGTCGTATCTCTGTCAGCGGGACGGGTATGTTCTGTGCCTTTACGGTCAAACACGACCAACTAAACAGAACAACACAACTTATAAGGAATAAAGAATGCCTTTTGAGCGACATAAACGTGAAGGGAAAAGAGTTTTATTTTTTGTTGAATCGAGCATTCATTCCGTCAATAACTTGTTGAGTTATATCGTATTGGTCGGCAGCCATAAGCACATTGTCCTTGGCGTTGTTGCTCAATATAACCTGATAATGGTAGTCGGCATTGAAGTCGTTGAGGAAAGCGGAGAGCGAGTCAGCCAACTGCAGATTGAACATTTGTGTTTCCTGCATTATGTCTTGCGTGAGTTTTGTTTCCAACTCACTGAGTTCTTGCTGTTTTCTCTGCAAGCGTTGGTATTCGTTTTGCGCTCTTTCGGGGCTGAGGAAGGCATTGTTCTCATATTTCTGTTGGAAGTCAGCCATCTCTTTCTCCAATGTGCGTCCGTTCTTATTGAGTTGTAAACGAGCATCTTCCTGCTTTTTCATCAGTTTCTCCTGTGCTTCAATGGCAAGTTGATAGTGAGTGAGAAGGCTGTCCACATTGATATAGGCAATAGCCATTCCGCCTTCTGCCACGGAAACGACAGTTTGTTCGTTTGTTGATTTACCATTGGAACGGAATACGAAAACGAGTACGAAAAGTACTATTATAGTTACGGCAAAAACACCGTTAAGGATTGTTTGAATTTTATTCATTTTTTCGTTAATTATCTGTAAACTAATATATTTGTATAAAGGGATAGAATTATGGGGTCATTCTTCAATAGGCATAGGTTCTTCTCCGTATTCGTTAACGCCTTCATCGCCCCGTGTGCAAGCCCAAATCAAAATAATGACTATGCCGATAACAGGAACAAAAGCGATTAAGTACCACCAACCTGACCTGCCTACATCGTGAAGACGACGAACAGAGATAGCAAGATTAGGAACAAGGATAGCAAGGGAATAAATACTTGAAAGAATCTCCATACCCCATATCTGATCAAGCATAACGAGTACTAAAGCTATACAAAAATTAGCGAGATAAAAATACCAGTATTCTCTTCGTGAGGCACGCCCCTTGAAGGAAAAATACTTGTTGGTAACTACATCAATGTAGTTATTGATAAGACCATCGATTGTCATAATTATATAGTTTTTAAGTTAATAATCATTATTTTGTAGGCAGATGAGGTGCGGTATAGTTGAGGTCAATCTGCTCCACTCCGTCTTTGGATATGTGCAGCATAAGCGACTGGTTTTGCGCAAAGACGAGATGCATATTATCCTCTCTGCCGTGGTGATTGACGGTTATGTCTCTTTCGCTGCCGTTATCGGTAAAGGCATATTCATACGAGAGCGGGTACTGAATAGTCTGCGTCATAGGATTGGCTACAAACACAAAGTAGTCTTCGCCGTCTTGTCTTACCCAAAAATCGGGCAATTCATTACCTTCGATAAGCGGTTTGGGCAAGTTAAGAGCCGCGGGATCTTTGCTGACAGTTGGCAGTGATTGCAGTTTGGTCAGCAATCGATTATACTCCTCTGTATGTTTCACTTTTCCGGGTTCCTTAGGCAACTGTCCCAAATAAACGGGCAGACCTTGTTCGGCAAGATGCACAATGGCAGCCAATGCAGACATCTCCATATACTCCACATCCACATACAACGAGCGGAATCTGACATCGTTATACTTCAATTCGCCTTTGTCCATCTTCGAGCGATTGAGGAAATACTCGTTAATCCACATCGGTTGTCTGCCTTTTTCCGATTCGGGTGTTTGGATAAAGCGCATTTCATACTGTCCCCATAGCCAAGCCATTTGCTTATGCACTTCCTCCGGATAAGCACCTCCCATCCACGCGTCTTCCAATGGCATATACACAGCCATATCGGTATAGTTCTTACCACGACGCATATAGGTGGCAACGGTTGTCATATACTTATTAAAATCAGTCAGTTGTTGTCCTGTCAGGTTGTTTTCGGGGTGCATACTGACTTGGCAGGTGGTGTAGAAATAGTTGGTCGTATCGCCAAGATGATTAAAGGGCATACCGTGCCAAATGATTTGGTTGGTGCCGTTGGCAAACAAGGCATCGCAAATCAAGCGCAGGTCTGCAATCTGCTCCTTGCCTTGGTGAGGCGAGTGCCCTCGGAAATTATTATATCTTAGGCTCGTCCAACCATAAGCGCAGGTGAAAGTTTCTGCCGTAACGGCATCCTTATCCCCCAAGGTGGCTGCCGAAGCGGCTATCTTACTGAAACAAGGCTCATAGAGAATAGCCTCTGTTTCGGGTATATCCACAAGAGTAAAAGCGGTCAAGAGATCGGTGGGAGCACCTCCGCATTGAGAACGCGAGAAGCAACCGTTGCGGGTGGCATTGTCGGCAAAAGGCTGATAGAACTCACGCAATACATAGCCTGACAAAGTATGCATATAGTCGTAGAATACTTCGTGGTCATACACTTCGTGCGTACGCATATCCAATAGTTGAGTATCACGCAGATAGGGCAATATATCATAGCCGTGTTCTGCCATAAAAGTCTGCTCAAAGCCGGGAGTATAGAGGTACTCTGTTTCCACTTCCCACGAATCGACAAACAGACCCGATTTACTGCCTTCGTAAGCCTTCTCCAAACCTTTGTTCATCTTGGCTGCATAGCGTTCAAATACCTGTTTATCAAGGTGATTGATTATACGTGCCTCACGCGGGTGATCCCATACCAAGGGACGGCGGGCTATCTCTACGCTATCGAAGAAATTGCGTGTCTGGTCGCCATCGGGCAGGTCAACATCAGCAAAGGGCCACATCGTACCGAAAGTGAAGTCGCAGCCCAAACCGAGCGAGTCGGCTATGTGTTTGGCATAATTAACCGGTTTAGCCCATTCTTCCGACAGGAAGTCGGGATGAGGGGTGTCTGGAGCGCAGTACATCGGGTATATCCACGCAATCTCCACACCTCCAAACTCATGCTCCTTCATCCAAATCAGTTGGTCACGTACATCGTTAGTGTCAATCTCAGCCGAGTGCCACCACCAACGGGTGTAGGGTTTGCACGAGTCGTAAAGTCTTGGTTCGGTAACGGGAGTCGGCGATTTCCGGCAGCCTACCATAGACACAAGGGTAAGCCACATCGCACAGAAGAAGAGGGTATGGTTTTTCATATCTGTTTGTTTTAAGCGCGCAAAAGTACTCACTCTATTATGCATTTGCAAATAATAAAATCACTTATTGACTATATCGCGTATTATGCACCACGCAAGGAGCAGACCGAACATAGCCGTGATGTGCATTATCGTTCCGTTGATTTGCGTTTGCGTCTGTGTCTGCTCATCAATAACCGCTTGGTGTCTGTCTCTGAGCAACTCATCGCTATATACACACATGAACTTGCGTTCGGGAAAGGTATGATTACGTTTGAATCTTCGCCTTAAAGAAGCAGCCAACGGACAACCCTTCACCTTCCAAAACTCATCCACCTTTATTCTTGTCGGGTCGAACTTAAGAGCCGCTCCCATAGAGGAGAAAAGAGTAATACCCAAGCGTGTTGTATAGAGAATGAGATGCGCCTTATGTTGCAGACTGTCAATAGCGTCTATAACATAGTCATAATCCTGAATACGGAAACTGTCAGCCGTTTCGGCTGTATAGACTTCCTGTTTTGCCACCACTTCTGCCATCGGATTGATTTGCAGTAAGCGTTGGCGCAGGATTTCCACTTTCGACTGACCAATAGTCGCCGTGGTTGCCATCAACTGACGGTTGATATTCGACTCGCATACATTATCCGAATCAACAATAGTCAGGTGTTCTATTCCGGAACGCACCAAACTCTCGGCGCACCAACTGCCTACACCGCCCACACCGAATATGATTACCCGTTTGCTTCTGACCTTATGCATACTTTCTTCGCCGAGCAAAAGGTCTGTACGCTGAAATATAGAATTATAAGTCATAGTTAATTATTATCTTTGACAAGCAGTATGCTCAATTCGTAGAGCATATATATAGGTAAGGTTACGAGCAACAGCGTGAACGGGTCGCCCGTGGGAGTAATCACGGCTGACACAATGAGCAACAAGACAAACACATACTTACGCAGTTGCCGTAGTTGTCGGCGTTGAAGAATACCCATACGAGATAAGAGCCAAGTGAGAACAGGTATCTCAAACATAATGCCCATCAACAAGGACAACACCAAAAACAAGGATATATACGATGAGAGACTGACTTGATTGACCACTAACGAGGACACTTGGTATGTCCCCAAGAACCTGAACGACAGAGGAAAGATAAGAAAATAGTTCAAAGCCAAACCTGACACGAACAGTAATATGGTACTTATTATGATTATTGCACTATATCGTTTTTCTTTCTCATAAAGAGCAGGAGCGATGAAACCATATAACCAATAGATAATAAAAGGTAAAGCCACTATCAGCCCTGCCACCATAGCCACCTGTAAGTGAGTCATAAACTGGGCAGTAAGGTCTATATTAAGAAATTTTATATCCACCTCGGGCAGACACAGTATCTCCCAACCTGTCAGTTCCGACAGCCTACAAAACCATCTATACAAAGGGAAGTCGGGTTGGGCCGGAGCAAACAAGATGTCAAACAATGGCACTTTCATACAGAACATAGCCACACTTGCAGCCACCCACACGCCAAGCGAGCGTAAGAGTACGCCACGCAGTTCGTCTAAATGATCCCAAAAGGACAGTTTCTGCTCAGACATCTGCAATTAAACCTACTTATTCTCTTTGCTCACGTCGGAAGATTGCGTTTCTTGGTGATTTTCCTCAACGTCCTTACCATTGATTCCGTCCTTGAACGACTTAACTCCCTTGCCCAAACCTTTCATCAGTTCAGGTATTTTCTTTCCTCCGAACAAAAGCAAAACGACAAGGGCAATAAGTACGATTTCCCAAATACCAATATGCATAACTATATAAATTAAAGATTATTAACTCTGTTTCAGTTTCTCCACGAACCTGTCAATACGCTGCATCTCACGAGGTATGTCTATTCTCTGCGGGCAATGAGAAAGACAGTGGTTGCACCCTATACAATGGTCTGCTTGTCTCATTCGCGGTTCAGCACGGTCATACCCCACCAACCAGCGTTTTCTGTCCTCACGGAACTGCTTGTCCATACCGTTCATATCACCGGCGGCAAGTCCATCGGCAAGACAATTATTATAATAACTGAATATAATGGGAATGTTCAGTCCATAGGGACAAGGCATACAATAGTTGCAAGCTGTACAAGGCACAGCCTTCATATTATACAACTCGTCCGCTATCCGCATCAGCATTGCGTCCTCTTGGGCTGTTATAGATCGCAAAGGCGAATAAGTGGCGCAGTTCTCCTTGACGTG
The DNA here is from genome assembly GCA_947167395.1 of uncultured Bacteroidales bacterium. Lineage (GTDB taxonomy): Bacteria > Bacteroidota > Bacteroidia > Bacteroidales > Paludibacteraceae > Colicola. The sequence goes on along the minus strand of CAMVHW010000009.1, from coordinate 10,285 downwards.
TTCTATATAGGTCATACCGCTCAACACGGTCAATATACCTTCGGGTGTGCCGGCATAGCGGAATGCCCAACGAGCAGGAGTGGCATCTATATCCATCTCCTTCATCTGACGCAGTATGGTGGAAGGCTGGCGAGCCAAACGACCGCCCAATAACGGTTCCATAATAACAGCCGGTATGCCGCGTTTAGCCAATTCAGCATATAAGTACGAGGCATTTGTGTTACGCGGATTGATCTGCTTGGCGTAGTTCCAATCAAGGTAGTTAAGTTCAATCTGAACGAAGTCCCAATGGTACTTACCCTCATCGTGCCACCGCAGCAGCATATCAAACACAGCCACATCGCCGTGATAAGAGAAGCCGAGATTACGTATGCGTCCAGCCCTCTTCTGCTCCACTAACCAATCGAGAATACCATTGTCCATATATCTGGCATAAAAAGCCCCCATACCGTCTTTATCACCGCCGCTCATTCCTATTCCGTGCAACAAGAGATAGTCCACATAGTCGGTTCTCAAATAGCCGAGCGAGCGTTCAAACATAGCCATCGACTCCTCACGCGACCAAGTCTGAGGTGAGAAATTCGACAGTTTGGTGGCTATGAAATAACTGTTACGCGGGTAGCGACTAAGTGCTATTCCTGTTGAGTTTTCCGACTCTCCTTGACAATAAGCAGGCGAAGTGTCGTAGTAATTCACTCCGTGCGACATAGCATAATCAACCATCTCATTGACCGCTTCTTGGTCAATAGGCGAGTCGGGGTTCTCGCGAGCCGTACCGCCTGCCACCACCGGCAGACGCATCATACCGAATCCCAACAAGGACACCTTATCACCCGTATTGGGGTTGGTACGCAAGGTCATCTCACCATCACTTTCCTTTCCTGTTTCCTCGTTCTCAAGTGTTTGTTTATTCGTCTTTGCACCACTCTTGTTGCAAGCGGTCAATAACAGGGACGTACCTGCCACTGCTGCCGCCGTATGTTTGATAAAATCTCTTCTGTTCATAGTCATAAAAGGTTAGGATTAGTTGATGTGGTGAACCTCATTGCCTTCCACATAGATAGCACTGAATGGTCGTGCCGGACATAGGTATTCACATTTGCCGCAGCCTATACATACTTCCGCATTGATAGCAGGCACTTGCACCGTCCTGCCGTCCTTGGTGGTATAATCAACCATGTGTATAGCCCACGCCGGACAATGACGCGCACAAGCCCCACACTCATCGCCATTAGCCACAGGGATACAGTTGTCGGCTATCCATACGGCATGACCTATATGTATGGCTGTCTTGTCTTCGCGAGTAACCTGTTTGATGGCACCGGTAGGGCATACACTGGAACAATGTGTACATTCGGGTCGGCAAAAACCTCGCTCAAAAGACATCTCAGGTTGCATAAAACGCATAGGGTCAGTAGAAGGACGCAACACATTATTAGGACACGACGAGACACACAACTGGCAAGCCGTGCAATGCTTGTTCATATTCCTGAGCGACTGCGAGCCGGGAGGAGTAAGAGGTGTATGACGTTTAGGCGGTTGCTTGTCTTCTATCACTGCCAAACCGCCGTCAATCTTTATTTTCGTTTCAGCCATAGCAGCCGTACCGACCGCCAACGCTGCACCGGTCAGGAAAGCACGACGCGAACTATCAGGCTGCACCGGCTTACTGTCCTTACCACCCAACGCCCACTCATAATGCAGCGCGTCAAACTTACACTTATCTGTACAATCGCCACATACAACGCAACGACTGTAATCCACCGTACCAGACTTATAATCAATGGCAGCAGCCTTACAGTTCTTTTCGCATAAAGAGCAGTTCTTGCATTTGTCTTTATCCAACCTTATGCGCAACAACGAGAAACGAGACAGGAAACTCAACATAGTACCCACAGGACAAACGGTGTTGCAATATGTGCGACCGTTACGCCAAGCCAATACACCTAATATGATAAAAGTAAGCAAAGCAACCACAAAGGTCGTTACACTGCGCATCCATATCTCCACCTCGGAAAAAGCGTAACTGTCATAGTCGGCTGCCACTCCTGCCAATACATTATTGAGCAAGTCATACAAGGGTTTGAACAACGAATTGACCACTCTGCCGTAGGAGGAATAAGGTGCCAACAAGGTGGTAACAGGAGCAAAACCTATGATAAGGCAGACGATAAAAACAGCCAAGACCGAGTATCGCAACCATTTCTTTTCCGGTGAATAACCATAACGATTCTTTTTATGTTTCTTGCCTGCCCACGCAAACACGTCTTGCATAACACCAAGAGGACATACCACGCTGCAATACAGCCGTCCAAAGACGAGAGTAAGCACAATAAGCACAGCCAACACACCAAAGTTAAGAGCCAACAAGGCGGGGAGAAACTGCACCTTTGCCACCCAACCTAACCACAGATTGAGGTTCCAACTGACATTGAGAAACAAAAGGGTAACGGCAACAAAAAAGAAACACGCGAGAATAATACGAATCTTACGTAACATATAAAGTCATGTTTTTCCAATGATAGATAAGTGTTTTTCGCCGCAAAAGTGACGAAAAAATCCATTTGATACAAAAAAAATTGTTCAAATATAGTGATTTACAAAAAAAGCAGTACTTTTGTCGCCGAAATTATAACCCTATAAAGGTCATGCGGAAGACTTAAACAACCGCTATCGAGTAAGCAGGTTTAATGGCATAACCTCTTGCTACTCACAAAGAAAGGAGGTGCATAGTATGATCGTGGTTCCCGTAAAAGAAGGTGAGAACATCGAGCGTGCGATTAAGAAATTCAAACGTAAGTTCGACAAGACAGGCGTTATTAAAGAACTCCGCCGTCGTCAGCAATTCAACAAACCCAGCGAAATCAAACGCGAAAAGATGCAACACGCTATCTACGTTCAGCAATTGCATGCTCACGATGATATGTAATCCGTATCATCACGTATGAAAGACTAAACAACGACTCGCCACCAATCAACGAGTCGTTGTTTTCTTGTATTCTAACACGCATATCTGCCAAAATGGCAGTTAGTCTTCACTCTAAACTTCACATATATACCTTTGGCACATTTTTGGTTTAACTAAAAACAACACGAAGTAACCAACATTAAAAACAACGTTAAAAACAACATATACTTATTATGGCACAAGGAACAATAGGAGTAACATCGGATAACATATTTCCGGTCATTAAGAAATTCTTGTATTCAGACCACGAGATTTTTCTTCGTGAGATGATTAGTAATGCAGTTGACGCAACTCAAAAACTCAAGACATTAGCCTCCGTAGGCGAAATGAAAGGTGAGTTGGGCGACCTCAAAGTGCGCGTCATCATCGACAAAAAGAAAAAGACACTCACCATACAAGACCACGGCATAGGTATGACAGCCGAGGAAGTGGATAAGTACATTAACCAGATAGCCTTCTCCGGCGCGGAAGAGTTTGTCAATAAATATAAGAACCGCACCGAAGCCATTATCGGTCACTTCGGCTTGGGCTTCTACTCATCGTTTATGGTGAGCGACAAGGTGGAGATTTTCTCACTCAGTTATAAGGACGATGCAAGGGCTGTACACTGGTCCTGCTCCGGCGAAACGACCTACGAGATGGAAGATACCATCAAGGCAGAAAGAGGTACGGACATAGTACTGCATATCAATGACGAATTCAGCCAATACTTGGAAGACGCAACCATAGAAGGACTACTGAAGAAATACTGCAAGTTCCTGCCTGTGGAGATTGTGTTCGGCAAGAAAAAAGAGTGGAAAGACGGCAAGCAGGTAGAAACCGACGAAGACAACGTCATCAACAATACCACTCCTGCTTGGACTCGCAAGCCTGCTGAACTGAAAGACGAAGACTATAAGGCTTTCTATCGCGAACTATACCCGATGCAGATGGACGAACCGCTGTTCTGGATTCACCTTAACGTCGATTATCCGTTCCACCTCACCGGCATACTCTACTTCCCGCGTATAAAACGCAACATAGACGTAAGACGCAATAAGATACAACTCTATTGCAACCAAGTATTCGTTACAGACGAAGTGGAGAACATCGTACCTGAATACCTCACTCTCCTGCACGGCGTCATAGACAGTCCCGACATTCCGCTTAACGTCAGCCGCAGTTACCTGCAAAGCGACAACAACGTAAAAAAAATAGCGTCACACATAACCAAGAAAGTGGCAGACAAACTCTCGGAACTATACAAGAACGACAAAGAGGACTTTGAAAAGAAATGGGACGACATACGCCTCTTCATACAATATGGTATGCTGACCGACGAGAAGTTCTACGAACGGGCTATCAGTTTCTGCCTTGTGAAAAACACCGACCTCAAATACTTCAACATTGAGGAATACAAAGAGAAAGTCAAAGGCGAACAAACCGACAAGGACGGCAACCTTATTCTCCTCTATACCCAAGACCCCAATGCCAATTATACCCACATCGAACGAGCCAAACAGAAAGGGTATGACGTGCTGCTTATGGACGGCGAATTGGACGTACACGCAATGTCGCAATTAGAACAAAAGAACGAGAAAATGCGCTTCGTTCGCATAGACAGCGACATACTGGAAAACCTCATTCGCAAACAAGACGCACAAAAAGATAACTACACCGAGGAGCAAAAAGAGGGTATGCGCAAAGCATTTGAAAAAATCTTGCCTACCGACAACAAACTCAATTATTATATCAGTTTTGAGGCAGCCGACTCCGACTCACTTCCCATCTTCCTGACCCAAAACGAGTTTATGCGCCGTATGAAAGAGATGTCGCAACACCAACAAGGTATGAACTTCTACGGCGAAATGCCTGACCAGTACAATCTCGTTATCAACACTTCTCATCCGCTCATCAAAGACCTGTTCGGCAAAATGCAAAGCGAGGAAGTGGAAGAAGTGGTAGAGAAGAAAGACGACAAGAAAGAAGGCGAAGAACCCGTAAAAGAAACGGTAAAGAAGACCGTATGGAACCTCACAGGCGAAGATGAGCGTCTTAATCAACTCACCGACATCGCACTACTCGCCTCCGGACAACTTAAGGGTGAAGCACTCGCCAAGTTCGTCAATCGAACGGTCAGCCTGCTCCAATAAAAATCTCTCGTTTATATATCGGCATTTCTGTTGCCGATATATAAAGACACTCGTAGAGCCATAACACTATGGCTCTACTTTTTGATTTGGATATATGATACAGACCTGCTATTTTTGTGGCACTTTATTGATATAGAATATGAAACGACTTCTTTTTCTTCTACCTTGTCTGCTGTCTTTGATTGGCTGCGCCAAGTCCTCATCCCCGCATTCGCTTGAAAGCAAAAAACAAGCAGCCGACCTGCAAATGACCGAACTCTCCGAAAGCCTAATAGCACACCACGGCATAGACACCATCCACCAAATAGCCACACGAACAGACGAGGTGTATTTCTTCATTTTCTATAACGATCTGCTTATCTATTGGTCCAACAACCGCCTAAACATAGACAGCGTCTATATACCTGTCAGCCCTGATTGGCAGGAAGTTAAGATGCGCAATGCCACCGCTCTTACCAAACAACAAACTATGGGCAATATGCGTCTTCTGGCGGCTATACCCACCTCTTGGAATCCCATCGACCAAACCACACTTGCCAACTCCTTCTCCTACCAACCACTCATCGAAAACCAAGAAAAAGAGAAGTACTTTTGGCAACGAGCATACATCAAAACACACCTCTTCTATTTCACTACTATAACACTACTAATCGCCGTACTGGTCGTATTGATTATCAACCTGATAAAAGTAAAATCAATAAGAAACATGTCCTTGCGGCATAAGATAACATACCTCTTTACCCTTATGTCGTTGGTGTGTTTCTCCTACATCTTTGCTATGTCCATACGCTACACCAATCGGCGATATACTCGTCAGCAACAGAGCACCTTACAACACAAAGCCTCGTACATACAACACACGCTGCAAAAGATTTATTCCAATCGCTACGATATAAGCGAGGATATGGTAACCTCTCTTAATGAAGTACTGCCCTCCTTGGCACAGACTTATCGCACCGACATACATGTATATGACACCAAGGGGCATATTGTGTCTTCCTCCACGCCTCAACTCTTCAACGATGGTCTGCTGGCCCCATACATCGCTCCCGAGGTGTTCCTCACTCATAAACGGCTCAAAAAAAACAACAACATTTATAGTCTGCACGACGAATGGACACAAACAGAATATATTAACCGCAAGCCCTACCTCGCGTCATACACACCCTTCATAACTAACTCCACCTTACCATTAGGTTTCATAGCCCTCCCCTCTTTTCTCTCTATTGACGAGATGGCACAAGAGCGTGACCACTTCGTTATGCGTCTGCTGCCCGCCTACCTTATTGCACTTATGTTGGCACTGCTGCTATCACTGTATTCGGCTCGACTGATTACCGCACCGCTCAACAGACTAAAAGAGAGTATGCAAAACTATAAGTTAGGCGAAAAAGCCTCACCCATTGACTATCCCAACAACGACGAGATAGGTGCTTTGGTAAGGCAATACAACTCGCTGTTGGAACAAGTATCGGCTGCCTCACTACGACTTGCACAAGCGGAAAAAGAATCGGCTTGGCGCACTATGGCACGGCAAGTGGCACACGAGATTAACAACACTCTCACACCTATGAAACTCACCTTGCAACAACTGCAACGCACCAAGTCAACCGAACGATTTGATGCTTATTTCGAGAAAAGTACCACCATTCTCATAGAGCAGATTGACAATCTCAGCCGCATCGCCACATCCTTTGCCACCATTGCCAAAATGCCTGTCGTCAAACAAGAAAAAGTCAATATAGCAGAAAAAATAACCAATATCATCACCCTGCACGAACATAACGAACAACATATCCCCATTCGATACATAGGTCCCAACGACGGCATTTTTGCCCTGACTGATAACGAACAAATTCAGCAGGTGCTTACCAATATCATTCGCAATGCCATTCAAGTGCTCGAGAACAAAACCGACGGCGACATCATCGTGCGCCTCGAAGAAGAACAAGACAAAGTGCATATATCCATATCCGATAACGGCGAAGGAATACCCGAAGATATACAAGACAAGATCTTCACACCTAATTTCACCACCAAAGCTTACGGAACGGGTATGGGATTGGCTATAGCCAAACATATAGTACAGAGTTGCGGAGGCGAAATATCGTTCCAAACATCTCCCGCCGGCACCACTTTCCACATATACCTACTTTCCTATTTTCGCTAAACCTCCTCTTTTTTTAGCAAAAAGCAGCCGTTTTTCAGAAAAAAGTGGCGTTTTTTCCGGAAACCTCGCTTTTTTTTTCAAAAAACCTTGTTTTAATGACAACTTATTACATAATTTTGCGCGTTTAAGAGTTTCTGTGCCTACAGAACAAAAAACAAGCACTTGGAGAGAGTATAGATGCCCACGTAACAAACATACCACAATGAAAAACGTTCCGCTTAGCCTTATTTCAATTCTTCAGAGGGAAGGACGATGGCAAATGCTCTTCCTGCTCCTCCTCACACTCGGTGTCGGACAGATATGGGGATAAAAAACAAAAACGATAACATAACAATGGCGGGGAAGTAAATTTATAACCCTCGAATTCGGGGGAATTAAATGAACTATGATTGAATTAAGGCAAAATTATATTGATGAAGTAAGGCAAATTCGCGAAGCTATAAGCGTTAGCCGGTATCGTGCCGCCAAATTGGCGAACGGCGAGACATTGCGTCTGTATTACTCTGTGGGTAAGTTTATCTCGCTGAACACACGCAATGCCAAATGGGGAAGCCAAGCTCTCAAGAGTATATCCAACCATTTGCAGCAAGAGATGCCCGGTCTAAAAGGGTTCTCGGAAGGCAATATGCGTAAGATGCGTTTGTTCTATGAAGCTTGGCAACCGGTGTTCGAACCGCAGGCGGAAAACAAATTTGGCATACTTCCTGTAGCTGATCATATTAAACTGATTGACTTTTGTTCGGCGGCGTCGAACGAATTAGAAAATACAGAAAATCAAGCCATTGAAAAATGTTCGCAACCGGCGAACGAATTGAGAGAAGAAAAATGTTCGCAGCCTGCGAACGAATTAGACGAAGAATTGTTGAGGAGCTTTTTAGTTGTCGGCTTTGATAACCATATACGGATTATTTCAAATGTACAAACGCTTGATGAACAAATCTTCTTTGTGAAGCGTAGTGCACGTGAGTTTTGGGGGCGGGAAAGTTTGAAGAATGCACTTCGTAATGACCTTTACCATCAGCAAGGTTCGATGCCGAGTAATTTTGCATTGACAATTCCTGATGAAAAACAGCGCAGAGTAGCGATGCAAACCTTCAAAGAAGATAATGTGTTGGATTTTCTGGTGATTGAGAATCCTGATGACGTGGATGAGTTGAATGTAGAGGAACAGATTGTGAAGAACGTAAGGAACTTCATGATGTCGCTTGGAGGAGAGTTCGCATTTATGGGAGAGCAGTACCGCATTATCGTGAATGGCAAAGAGCGCAAATTGGATTTGCTATTCTACCACAGGAGAATGAGATGCTTGGTAGCGATAGAACTGAAAGCCGGCGAGTTTATGCCGGAATATGCAGGGAAACTCAACTATTATTTATCGGCATTGGATAGCTTGGTAAAACTGCCGGAAGAGAACCCATCCATAGGAATTCTGCTTTGCCGCGACAAAGATAATACAGAGGTGGAGTTTACGTTACGGGATATGAGCAAACCAATGGGAGTTGCGACATACCACTCCTCAAGTGAGCTTCCTGAAATGTACCGAAACGCCCTGCCATCCGCAGAGGATCTGAAGAAACTTTTATAACATCTCCGATAATAATAACTAAAAACAATATAACAATGAAAAACAAACACTCATTTTTCCAATCAATCGTGCAGAGCAAAGCACGATGGTTATTTACTTTATTCGCCCTCCTCACCCTCGGTGTAGGCCAGATGTGGGCGATGTTAGATTGAGATATGAGTGAGAATCAAAACGTGAATACAGCCAATAAATGAGCAACGCTGTACAAACATATATCAACGAAGAACAATCCGTAACAAACAGAACGGAGGACTTGTTCCGCAAGATTTGCACCATTATAGATGATGGACGTCGCTATGTATGCACTGCCATCAATCTATCTGAAGTGTATGCAAAGTATGAGATAGGCAGATACATTGTTGAAAATGAGCAGGAAGGACACTATCGTGCCCAATATGGCAAAAGAGTATTGGAAAGGCTATCCTTGCAATTAACTGAAAAATATGGTGAGGGATGGTCGTATCGGAACTTAAGAGAGTTTAAGCAATTTTATAAGTTATACTCCAAAGAAACGGTTAACAATGACGATAGAGTAATATCAGAAAAAGGAGAAATAGATTTGGCGAGCAGTGTTCGCCAAATGCAAGACATAAAAATGGCGAGCAGTGTTCGCCAAATACAAGAGTTTGTAACGCATAAATTTGTTTTGAGTTGGTCGCATTACTTAATTTTGATTCGTATAAAGAATGATGATGAACGGCGATTTTATGAGATAGAAAGCCAAAAACAGCAATGGAGTTATCGACAATTATCAAGGCAGATAGGCAGTAGTTTATATGAGCGATTGGCACTAAGTCGCGATAAAGCAGCAGTAATGCGTCTTGCCCAAGAAGGGCAGACAATCGAAAAACCTCAAGATATTATAAAGAACCCTCTAACATTGGAGTTCTTAGGTTTAAAACAAGAACAAGCTTATACCGAAAGTAAGTTGGAGAGTGCAATCATTGATAAATTGCAGGACTTCTTGCTGGAATTAGGGAAGGGCTTTCTGTTTGAAGCGAGGCAAAAGAGATTTACATTTGCTGAAGAACATTTCTTTGTAGATCTGGTAACATATAACAGAATACTACAATGCTACGTGTTGATTGATTTTAAGACAAAGAAATTGACGCATCAAGATCTTGGGCAAATGCAAATGTATGTCAATTACTACGATCGATATGTTCGTTTGCCACACGAAAAACCGACTATAGGAATTTTGATTTGTCAGGAGAAAGACGATTCATTGGTAGAACTCACTCTTCCAAAGGATGCTAACATATATGCTGCAGAATATGCACTTTACTTGCCGGACAAGAAAGAGTTGCAGCAAAGACTGAAAGAATGGACGGAAGAATTCGATACATGCCAAATAAAATAGTAAAATTAAAAATATAATGCATTATGAAAAATTTTAAACTTAATCTTAAAGGACTGTACGGTTATAGGCA
>CAMVHW010000008.1 GCA_947167395.1 uncultured Bacteroidales bacterium | reverse complement strand
GCAACTTTTCATCCCCACCAAATCCTTTTAACACTTTTTTCAAAAAAGTCTGTAATAAATGACGACACTTTGTTTATCGTTTTTTTTATATATAGGTTAATTTTATCTCCTCTGTTCTCCCCAAAAAATAGACCTGTAGATAAGAAAAGTTTAATTTTCTGGCGCAAAAGGTATTTTTATTTAACTTTCTTTTTGATAAATGAAAAATAGTTTTACATTTGTGCGCATTATGTAAATGCTTGTAAAACAATAAAATAAATAAATAATGAAAAAACTGTTATTACCAATTTTGTTTTTCACATCTATGCTTATGGGGTGTGAGTCTGATTATGCAGGTGCAATGCAAGACCCCGAACCCGATGGCAAGATGGTGAAATTAGACGATATTAACATCAGCAGTATGTCAGTGCTCAATGGGACGTATGACGTAGAGGCGTATGTAAGAGGTACAAAGGATAATCTCTTGATAATAGAGGCTAATGGTCGCAAGTGTGCAGCAGTATTGAAGGGTGATGTGTGGTCGTTGGTGCGTGTAAAGTCAGTAGAGATAACTGACGGAAAATTGTCGATGAAATCGTCTGTTTTGAATACTACCGACAAGTATGAGTTGAAGGCGGCTTACCTGAAATCGGCGGACTATAGACGACCAATTATCAAAGGTGGTGATTTCTCTATGTTAACGCAGGTGGAGAACAACGGTGGCAAGTACTATGATATTGCTTCCACCAAGGCTGAAGATTGTATTGCTCTTTCTGCCCGCAACGGTATGAACTTGGCTCGTTTGCGTTTGTATAATAATCCCGGTACCATATACACAGAGGGCATAGATAATTTGCAGATGTTCAGCGGCATACAAGACGAAGAGGATGTGTTACGTTTGGCCAAACGAGCCAAGGAGGCAGGTATGCAGATTGAACTCACCTTCCATTATTCCGACTATTGGACTAATGGCGGTACGCAATACAAACCTACTGCTTGGCAAAATTACAGCAAAGACGAACTGCATAGCGCGGTATATACCTATACACGCGACTTCTTGAAGAAGATGAATGCGCAAGGCACAACGCCCGAATATGTATCACTCGGCAACGAGATACAGTCGGGCATTTTATTTGGCAAGTTAGACGAAGAGAACAATATGCCTTCCGATAGTCTTACCGCCAATGGTTATTGCAGTGATATGAAGGAACTTGCCGAACTGCTTAATGAAGGCAGCAAGGCAGTGAGAGAAGTTTGTCCGCAGGCAAAGATTATCCTTCACCTAACCACAGGAACGACAATCAATTTTGAGACCTACAAATGGTTCTTCACAGCGATGAGTAATTATCAAGCCGACTATGACATCATAGGTGCGTCTTATTATCCCAACTATGGTAACTATTCCATCGAGACGGTGATTAACTGGGCTAATCAACTCACTGCCATCTATGACAAGGATTGGCTTTTTATGGAAACCGGTTTTGCTTGGTCCAACAAACTTCAAGACGGCACAATGGGACAGATTTATACCAATATGCCATATGAGAATATGACTCCGCAGGCTCAACTGATTTTTATGAACGACTTGACAGAGGCTATCTATTCGGCTTCTCCTCGCATCTTGGGATATATATATTGGGATCCGATATATATCGCTGCACCTAATTGCGGTTATGCCGTCGGACAGAAGAATGTAACGGGCAACTCCACTCTATATGACTATGACGGAGTGGCTTTACCTGCGTGGAACGCACTGAAATACAACAATTAGACGGAATCGGAAGCCCTTGAATTTCAAAACGTAAGAAATATAAATATGATATGAAACAGTTAATAACACATCTATGTACTATATCTCTTGTGGCATCGTTATTCCTTACCGGTTGCCAACAAGAGGGCGCAGAACTTCGTCCGGGTTTGTATTTGGATACTGAAGCCATTTACGCTTTTGCCGGCAAGGAAGTGAAGATTTCAGGTCAAGCGTCCTGCTATACAGGTATCAATAGTGTCGCTTTTCGTTGTGAGAAATGGGGTATAAATGACGTGACTGACCTTAGTTGGCAAAAGCCGGTGGTATGGAATTTTGACTATACGTTGAAAGTTCCGCAGAATGCAGATTTTCCGCAGAACCTGATTATTACGGTAACCGACGTTAACGGTTCGGAAATGAAGAAGACCCTTCGTATAGACTATGCTCCTGCCACCACTGCCCCATACGTGGAAGGTTTGCGCAAGCAGATTGCCGTTGAATATGCAGATGATGCCACTACTGCCACATCAGATGTTGCGCTGGTGCTGTATGGTGAAGATAACTTGAGATATGCCGTTGTTCAGATACCGGACTTAACCATAAGAGACACGATTACATTATCCGCCAAAGAAGAGAAATTACGTTTGGTATATGATTTTGCTGCGCAGGCAAAGACCTATCCGATGTCCATCACACTATGTGACCAAAGCGGCAATATAACCTTGTCCGAAAGCGAGATTGTGGTAATGCCCAAGGAGAAACAAGACGAACTGAAAGACCATGAGTATCTGTTAGTCTTTAAGAGCAACCTAAATGAGAGTGATTATCTCTATGGCTATTACCAATATGTCGAGCGTAAGGATGCTTTCGGATACGAAGTGAATGTGTATGCGGAAAGCGATGAAACAGAGTTCTTCTTCACCACCGAGCACAACACTGACGGGACATATAAGTTCGGTCTGTCGCCTTACATAAGCGACCGCATAATAAGCACACAGTCTTACGACAAAAACTATGTCAAACCCTTCCGTCCCGGTAAGGGTTATTGGGGCTTGTATATCAATCTGAAAGACAACTATATAGAGAAATGGGAGTATGTTCCGTCGCAAGCAACCACCTCCACTCTTTATATCGCTTCTGATAATGGAGTTTTTGTGGCAGGAGCGCAATTTGCCAAAGAAACGAGCAGAGAGAATTATATACATCAATTTGATTATACACTGAAAGCCGTACATAGCAGCAAATGGTTCCTATTCGCAGACAAGGACTATTGGGGTTGGGCTCCTAACAACACATTTGTTCGCTATTGGCGTCCATGGGATGCGGGTGGTGAGATAGGCGGTTGGTGGACCGACATCAATTCCGAAGGTGGTTCGGGCAATCTGCCTAACGTTCAGGAAGATACAGATGTGTCCATCTGTTTCGACACAGCTATACCATGGTGTTGGATTAAGAAAAAAGTTGAGAGTTGATAGTTGAAAGAAGTTGGAGAGTTAGATGTAGAAAGAAGATAGTCTTTATAATTGAAGTTAAATGAAAATAGATATGAGAATTATATTTAATAAATTTCGTGTATCGTTGTTTACCTTCCTTATGTTGTTAGTACCTGTGGCTGTATTGGCAGACATAAAAGGAACGGTGTTTGACGAAAATCACGAGCCGGTAATAGGCGCCAGCGTTTTGATAGAGGGTACAACGCAAGGAACGATAACCGACTTTGACGGTGTGTTCGTTTTAGAGGTTCGAGAGGGACAAAAGTTGGTTATTTCCTATATGGGTTACATAACACAGACTCTGCCTGCCAAGAAGGATATGATAGTTAATCTTGTACCTGACACTAAGATGATAGAGGAGGTGGTTGTAATAGGTTATGGTGCTTCCAAAAAGAGCAATATATCCGGTTCTGTGGAAACTGTTAAGACCGACGAACTGCCCAAAGCAGCCTCCGCTTCGGTGGGAGAGATGTTGAAAGGTCGTACCTCAGGTATGTTCATTTCCTCGTCGAGTGCCAGTCCGGGTTCAAGTCAGAACATAACTATTCGTGGTGGTTTGTCCGGACAAAAGCCTTTGATTGTTATAGATGGTGTTCCGCAGTTGCAAGCCTCCAATCTGGGTAGCGGCACGGGATATAGCGGCACAGACAAGGATAACTCGCTGATGAACATATCGCCCGATGATATAGAGAGTATCAATATATTGAAAGACGCTTCGGCTGCCAGTATCTATGGTTCGGACGCTTCGGGCGGTGTGATTCTGATCACTACCAAACGCGGTAAAGAGGGCAAACCGGAGGTGGCTTATTCGGGGTCTGTGGCTTTTCAGACTATTAAGGACGCACCAGAATTCCTCGATGCGAAAGGTTTTATGACCGAGCAGAACCGTGTTTTTGCCGAACTTAATCGTGCAGACGAACAGCGTTATACCCAAGCGATGATTGACAATTTTGTGGGCAACGGAACCAACTGGCTCAAAGAGGTTACCCGCACAGGTATGGTTAATGAGCATAACGTCAGCCTCAACGGAGGCTCGGAAAAAACCAAATACTTGATGTCGTTAGGCTTGTATGACCATAAAGGTATAGCCAAGAACAATGATATGACACGTATAACCGGTCGTATTAACCTTGACCAAGAGTTTGGCAAATACGTGAAAGTGGGGGTTAACACCTCGTTCACAAGTCTTAATTATAACGATGTTCCGTTAGGCGATAGTCGTCAGAGCGATGCCGCTCTCATCTATTCGGCTATGACATTCAATCCTACAGTACCTATCTATAACGCTGACGGTTCGTATGCTGACAACCCTAACAGACCTAATATATACCCTAATCCTGTCAGTCTGTTGGACATTAAGGATCAGTCGCGTTCGTATGATGTGTTCCTGACCGGTTATTTGGAGATTAAGCCGATAAAGGATCTTACGTTGCGTGCCACAGGCGGTGTGGATATGAAGTTTGATGAGGCAGACCAGTATGTGCCGACTACGACACTCAAGGGAGCCAGTCTTGGCGGACAGGCATCCAAGCAGAGTCGCAGGACTAATCTGGGTATCATAACCACCACTGCCACTTACGCTCATAATTGGGACGACAAACACGACTTAAGCGTTATGGCAGGTTGGGAGTGGAAAAAGAATATGTGGATAGGTCATGGTATGGTGGCAAACAACTTCCCGACAGACGATGCTCTAATGCACAATATGGGTACATCGGAAGCCGAAAACCCCAATATATGGTCGTCCAAAGGTTCCGGACAGATGGCTTCGTTCATAGGTCGTGCCGCCTATACTGCTCTTAACAGATATATCTTTACTTTCAATGTCCGCGTGGATGGCAGTTCCAATTTCTCGAAGAAGCACCAATGGGGAACTTTCCCCGGTGTGAGTGTGGCTTGGCGTATAAGTGAAGAACCGTTTATGCGTGAGGCATCTTGGTTGAGCGACTTGAAACTGCGTGGCGGCTATGGTCAGACGGGTAATGCCGGCAGCCTGACCGGTATCAACACCTTCTATGGTGTCAATCGCGGCACATACGTCATCGACGGTTCGCTCGTCAATGGCATAGGCTTAAAGAAACTGGGTAACCCCGACCTTAAATGGGAAACGCTGTCAGATGCCAATATCGCCCTTGACTTCGGTTTCTTCAAAGGACGTTTGGCAGGAACGATAGAGTTCTACCAGCGTGATCGCTCGGACGTTATCCTGACTAAGAGCCTGATGTCGTATAATGAGATAAACACTATCGACTATAACAGCCAAGAGGTGTATCGCAATCGCGGCATGGAAATAACATTGCATACGGTTAATGTGGATACCAAGTACTTCGGTTGGAACAGTGATATATGTTTCTCATATTATCGCAACAAAACAATAACCCGCGACCCTGATTTCATTCCGTCTAACTATGATCCCTACATTAAGGATTGGGGCGATGTGTATGGTTATCGCACAGACGGCATCATACAATCAGGCGAGTCGTACTCACACCTGCCTAACTCAACGGCAGGAGCCATCAAATATATGGATGTGAACGGTTATGTATATGAAGCTGATGGCACAACCATTAAGCGTAATGAGGACGGCAGTTATATGCTTTCAGGTGAGCCGGATGGTAAGTTAGACAATGCCGATTTGGTCAAACTATACAACAGTACTCCTATACCTTTCTCTTTTAATAACACTTTCCGTATATGGCATTTCGACCTTAATGTCTATCTCTATGGTTCGCTTAATGGTTATAAGACCAACGATGTGCTTTATCAGTCCAGTTACGGTATAGCCGACCTGACTTATGGCGTGAATGCGCTGACGGCAGTAAAGAACCGATGGACCTACCAAAATCCGACAGGTACATTACCGGGCGTGGCAGAAGCCAATTCGGGTATAGACCCTGCTAATTCCGATTACTTTTACGAGCGTTCATGGTTCCTGCGTTTAGACAATATATCACTCGGCTACAACTTCCCAACCGAATGGTTTAAGGGTTATGTCAAGAGTGCTCGCTTATATGTGGCTATGCGTAATATAGCAGTCATCACTCCTTATAAAGGTATGGACCCTGAAACAGGTAACGGCATAGGTGCTTATCCCAATCAGATGTCAGGTGCAATAGGTCTTAACTTCAAATTCTAATCGTTATGAAAACATTAAAAGAATATAAATTGGTTTTACTTAGCCTTTTAGTGCTGTTATTTGCTTCTTGCGACCTTAATCGTGAGGATTATACCGAGATTTCGCCAGACGATTATCCCAAGACGGAGAACGACCTCAAACTGATGGTCAATTCGCTTATGTATGAGTTCGGCACAGGCTATTGGAACGGTGAGGCAATCTATTCAGCCGGTTACGACGGCTATCAGGTTATGTCGGATATGACCACCGACCTGCTATGGTCATGCTGGGGTTGGCAGAGCGATGTGCTTTATTATCAACAGTGGAACAACAACAGCACAAGTTCTATTTCCGACTATTTTGGTCGTGCTTTCTCTCACTATCAGTTTATGAGCAAGGCTCGCAATGTTATTCGCCGTATAGAGGAGAGTGCCGCTTCGGAAGAGGCTATCAAGCAGTATGCCGGCGAAGTGCATGCACTGCGTGGTTGGATGGGGCTGTACCTGTATGACAACTTCGGTCCCGTACCTGTTGCCACCGATGAGCAGTTGGACAACCCGTTAGTGTTTAACCGTATAGGAAGACTGACAGAGGAACAGTATGACTCGGTTATGACCGAAGACCTCAATTATGCCATCAAGCACTTGCCCGTTACTGCACCTCGTGGCAGAATGACCAAGGGAGCGGCAATGATGATATTGGTTAAGTATCGTATGATACAGAGTGCTTTCGAAACAGACGACACCAAGAGACAAGCCATCTACACCGAAGTGGACTCAATCTGCAAAGACATTATGAGCCTTGGCGTATATGCCCTTCAAGACGACTATACACGTATCTTTGCCATTGATAATGCAGGCAATAGCGAGATTATTCTTTGCGTGCCGTGTAATAGTTCGGCTCGTTGGACTTCCAATTTTATGACCGCCGAGGTTTTGCCTGCCGATATGACTTGGACCGACAAGTCGGCAGGTTGGGGCGGATACGTTATGCCGTGGGATTTCTACAACACTTTTGAGGCAGAGGATAAACGTTTAGGTTGCGTCTATACCAACTACACGTCCACAAGCGGTCGTTATACCGACCAACTCAATTCCTCGCAACTCAAATATGGTGTCTTGCCTCTTAAATACGGCAAAGACCCCGGTATGAATGGCGATCAGGCAGGTAACGACCTTGTCATTTTCCGTTATGCCGACGTGTTGCTTACTCGTGCCGAGTGTCTGCTTCGCTTAAACGGCGGCAGCAACGGAGAAGCAACAGCCTTGATTAACCAAGTACGTCGCCGTGCCGGATTAGGAACGGTGTCGCCTAATGCTTACAACTATGAGCAGATTCTCTTAGACGAGCGTGGGCACGAGTTCTACCTCGAAGGCTTGCGTCGTCAGGACCTCATACGCTTTAAGGACAGCAGCGGTAAGTCGCTCTATGAAGCCAAAGCAGAGGCAAGAGCCAAAGACCAACCTGTTAAGTGGGTAAGGAACAGCCACAACCGCTATCCTATACCGCAATCATATATAGACGAATCAAAATCAGCAATAACACAAAATCCGGGATACTAATATGAAACCAACACTTTTTGTACTTGCTGCCGGTATGGGCAGCCGATATGGAGGACTTAAACAATTAGACGGACTGGGGCCTAATGCAGAAACTATAATGGATTATAGCATCTATGATGCCATACAAGCAGGTTTCGGCAAAGTGGTGTTCGTCATACGTCGCGTGTTTGAACAAGACTTTCGAGAGAAGATTGTCGCTAAATATATCAATCGCATACCTGTTGAATTGGTTTTCCAAGACCTCGACAACCTGCCAAAGGGATTCTCCGTCCCCGAAGGCAGAGAAAAACCGTGGGGAACCAACCATGCCGTGCTGATGGGCAAGGATGTAATCAAAGAACCCTTTGCCGTTATTAACGCCGATGACTATTACGGCAGAGAGAGTTTTCAGGTACTGGCTGACTATCTCCGATCCATTGAAGGCACCGAAGGAAAGTATGCTATGGTAGGCTATCGTGTGTGCAACACTCTTTCCGAGTCGGGTACTGTGGCTCGTGGCGTATGCGAAACCAACATGAAAGGCTTCTTGACTGCTATCACAGAGCGCACTAAAATCATACGCGAGGAAGACGGCATTATACGTTATATAGAAGACGACGGAAAGACGGAACTGAAAGAGAACACACCTGTGTCAATGAATATGTGGGCTTTCACACCTGACTATTTCCGCTATTCGGAAGACTATTTCGTACAGTTCCTCACCGAACACGGACAAGAACTCAAATCGGAGTTCTATATTCCTATAATGGTTGACTACCTTATTCGCACAGGCAAAGCCACTTGCCGCGTTTTGGACACACCGAGCAAATGGTTCGGAGTAACCTATGCCAGCGATCGGCAGCAAGTGGTTGACAAATTTGCTCAACTCGTTAAAGACGGAATCTATCCTTCACCATTATTTAATTAAAAAAAACTTATCAAATGAATATCCTCGTAACCGGCGGTGCGGGTTTTATAGGTTCGCACACGCTGATTGAACTATACAAGGCAGGTCATACCGCTCTCGTAGTGGACAACCTGTATAACTCCAAAGAAGAGGCTCTCACTCGTGTGGCAGGTATCTTAGATATAGACCATATACCTTTTGTCAAAGCCGACATACGCGACCGTGAAGCCTTGGAAAAAGTCTTTTCCACCAATACTTTTGATGCTTGCATACATTTTGCAGGTCTGAAAGCGGTAGGTGAGTCAGTAGCCAAACCCTTGGAGTACTATGAAAACAATATGAACGGCACATTCGTTTTGCTTGACGTTATGCGCCGTCATAATTGCAAGAACATCATCTTCTCTTCTTCTGCTACGGTATATGGCGACCCTGCCATCATTCCTATAACCGAGGATTGTCCTAAGGGTCAATGCACCAATCCCTACGGACAGACCAAGTCTATGTTGGAACAAGTGATGATAGACTTGCAGAAAGCCGACACGGAATGGAACGTTGTTCTCTTGCGTTACTTTAATCCCATCGGAGCACACCCAAGCGGACGCATCGGCGAGAACCCTAACGGCATACCTAATAACCTTATGCCTTATATAACACAAGTGGCTGTGGGCAAACGCGAGTCGTTAGGCGTGTTTGGCAACGACTATCCCACTCACGATGGTACCGGCGTGCGCGACTATATACACGTTGTCGATCTGGCTACGGCTCACGTGGCTGCACTTCAAGCCATTGAACGCAAACAAGGACTTGCCGTATATAACATCGGTACCGGACACGGCTATTCAGTACTGGATGTGGTTAATACTTTTATGAAAGTTAATAATCTCACTATCCCTTATCAAATCAAACCTCGTCGTGCAGGAGATATAGCCACCTGCTATTGCAACCCCGCCAAAGCCGAAAAAGAACTCGGTTGGAAAGCACAATACGGCTTGGAAGAGATGTGCCGCGACTCATGGAATTGGCAGAGAAACAATCCCAACGGGTATTGAGAGGTAGTTGAGAATTGAGAGTTTATAGTTGAAAGAAGTATTGAAGTTTATAGTTTTTAAGTTTTAAGTTATTAAGTTATGGATAGTCCATTCCTTAAATCTGTTTTTGCAGATAAGTTTGCCGATAATACGAATGACGTTTCCGTATATGCTTCCCCGGGGCGTATCAATCTTATAGGTGAGCACACCGACTATAACGGCGGGTTCGTCTTCCCGGGTACAGTGGAACAAGGTATAATGGCGGTTATTGCGCCTAACTCTCTTGACCGCGTGCGAGCCTATTCCTTGGACCTTGACGACTATGCCCAATGGGAACTGAACGACACGGAAGGTCCCGCTGCCACCTGTTTCCGCTTTGTTTATGGCATAATGCGCGAACTAAAAGAAAGAGGTATCGATATAAAAGGCTTCGACACTGTCTTTGCAGGCGATGTACCTCTCGGCGCAGGTATGTCCTCATCCGCAGCCTTGGAGAGTTGTTTTGCCTTCGGACTGAACGACCTCTTTAAGCAAGGTGAAGGCATAAGCAAATGGGATATGGTACTTGCCGGACAAGCCACAGAACATAAATACATAGGCACTAACTGCGGCATTATGGACCAGTTTGCCTCCGTCTTTGGCAAGAAAGGGTCGCTTATGCGTCTTGACTGCCGCAGCCGTGAGTTTGAGTACTTCCCCTTTGCTCCGCAAGGATATAAGTTGGTGTTGGTCAACTCGTGCGTCAAGCACGAACTGGCAGGCTCACCATATAACGACCGACGCAGAAGTTGCGAAAACGTGGTTAAAGCCATACAATCTTTATACCCTGACAGACAAGTTGAAACACTTCGCGACTGCACGTGGGATGACCTTAACAAAGTGAAAAGCCTTTGCACACAGGAAGACCTGCAACGAGCCACCTTTGTCCTTGGCGAAAAAGACCGTGTCTTGGCAGTGTGCGACGCTCTCATACGCAACGACTATGAAGAGGTGGGACGACAGATGTATTTAACACACAATGGTTTAAGCAAAGACTATGAAGTGAGTTGCGAAGAACTGGATTTCCTCAACGACATAGCCAAAGCCTGCGGCGTAACAGGGTCGCGCATAATGGGAGGAGGATTCGGCGGCTGCACCATCAACCTCGTCAAAGATGATATGTATGACTGTTTCATTCAGACTGTTACTGAAAAATACGAAGGCAAATATCATATCACTCCTAAGATAATCAATGTCGTCATAGGCGACGGAAGCAGAAAAATACAATGAAAAAACTGATCCTGACATTATTCACTTTTCTTTGTCTGCACTCAATGGCGGCAACGCCTGCCGATTGGTATCTCTATTTTTGGTCTCTTACCACTTCTTCGGGAGGCGATGCGGCGCAGTTTATGACAACCGATGATGAACACATCTTCACCATCGACTCCTGCGAGGTATATGAACAGGGACTTCAATTCTCCGTGCATAACCTTGAATGGACAACTCAATATGGTTGGGACACTCAAAGCGTAACGGCAGAAGGCGTGGACTATACCTTGGCACCTGCTACACAAGCCACCGGCTGGATGGAACTGCCTGTCGGTCTTTATTCCGTTACCTTCAACTCCTCGCTACTCACTATTCGTTTCGATAAGATTGAGCCGACACCCGACACACCTGTTGTTATTCCCGACAACGATGATGAAGACGGTTTCCTGCGAGGCGGCGACCTCACTATGCTCACCTATGTGGAAGACTGCGGAGCCAAGTTCAAGTATAAAGACGGCACTATGGGAGACGCTTTTGATATATTGCAAGAGTATGGAATCAACTTCGCACGATTGAGAGTATATAACACGCCTGGTACAGCCGTCAAAGACGGTTCTACCACCTATCGCACACCTGTCATATCAAAGAAATATCCTGCCGGTTATCCTTATGCCGGCGAAGAAGACATCCTCTCTCTTGCCTTACGAGCCAAAGCACACAAGATGAAGATATGCCTGTCTTTCTATTTGAGCGACTATTGGACCGGTGCTGCAAGACAAACTATTCCTTCTAAGTGGGCAGACGCAACCACTATTGAAGCCCTTGGCGACTCGGTCTATAATTATGTCTATCGATATATGAAACGTATGGAAGCACAAGGAACAGTGCCTGAATACGTGTCGGTTGGCAACGAGAGCAACTATGGCATACTATTCCAAAACCTTAATGGCAATTTTGTGTCCTACGGCGGTCATACCACACGCAACGGATTTGAGAAGACAGCATACTTATTCAACAAAGCGTACGATGCTATCAAAGCCGTATCGCCATCCTCACAGGTCATTTGGCATCATAGTTACGGACACGACGGAGGTATCAATGCTTGCAAGAACTTCTTCCAAAACACTATCAATGCCGGTGGTAAAGTGGATATAATAGGCGGATCTTACTATCCCTATTGGGCTTCTGGACAAAAGTCAAGCGACAACACACCGACAGGTATGCTCAAATGGGCAAAAACGATGAAGGAAGCCTGCAATAAACCCATTATGATTATGGAAACAGGCTACTCGTGGACACAATACAGACCATCCGGACGCAACGGCGGGGACTATGAAGGACAACTGCACCTCAACGGCTCACAGTATAACGAAGCCACGGAAGACGGACAGGCAACTTTCCTTAAACAACTCCACGAAGCACTCGATAAAGACGACAATATATTAGGTTATCTCTATTGGGACCCCATCTTCGTGGATCAACAAGTTGGAAACAGTTGGATAAAAACCTGCTGGGCAGAAAAATACGATGCAGAATACAATACGTGGTGGGAAGACGGAAATATAATATCCAACACCACTCTGTTCGACTATACGGGTATGCCGCTTAAAGCACTTTACCAAGAGATTTGTTCGCGCAAACAGCAAGAGCCGACAACCCCATTGACGGAAAACACACAAAACAAAGCCCCCCATACTCTTAAAACAATGAGTAACGGCACAATCATTATTCATAGAGAGAATAATAAATATGACGTATTGGGACGAACCATCCGATAAACGAATAAAAAACATCACACACAATGAATATACTTGACGCACTCCGTTCCAATGGTTTTGCCACCATTGATTATATCGTAGTTATTTGCTATCTTATTTTGCTTGTTTCGCTCGGTTGGATAGTCAGCCGTGGCAAGAAAGGCAAAGAGAAGAACGCCAACGACTATTTTCTTGCAGGTAATACGCTCACTTGGTGGGCTGTAGGTGCCTCGCTTATTGCAGCCAATATATCTGCCGAACAGTTTATCGGTATGTCGGGCTCGGCTTTCCGTTCGGGCATAGCGATGGCTGCATACGAACTGCAAGCAGCACTGACACTTATTCTGGTAGGTAAGTTTCTGTTGCCGCTGATGCTCAAAAAGCAGATCTTCACTATCCCACAGTTCCTCTCCGACCGCTATAACCAAGGCACGGGACTGGCTTTCTCTATCTTTTGGTTGTTCCTATATGTTTTTATCAATCTAACCTCTGTCAGTTGGCTCGGTGCTTTGGCTATCAAGCAGATATTAGGTCTGCCGTCGGTGATGACCACCGCACTTGGTATGAACATCGACCTCACTCTGATGGTTATTATCCTAATTCTTTTCCTTATCGCAGGTCTGTACTCTATCTATGGCGGTTTGGCTTCCGTGGCTTGGACCGACGTGCTGCAAGTAGTGTTCCTCGTGGGTGGCGGTTTGATTACTGTGTTCGCTTCTCTACATTTCGTCGCCAACCAGTTGGATTTGGACGGAGGTGCATTCGGTGCACTGCAACATATATATAATCAGTTGGCTTCCAATCCTGATTGGGCACCCGACGATAAGCATTTCAACCTTGTGGTCAGTCGCAACCCCGACCTCTACCCGAGTATTACCGCCGACCCGTATTTCGACATTCCCGGTATAGTGGTCATTGTAGGTGCACTGTGGCTCAGTAATATAGGTTATTGGGGCTTCAATCAGTATATCATTCAAAAAGGATTGGCGGCACGCTCGTTGGACGATGCGCAGAAAGGTATGGTCTTTGCTGCGGCTCTCAAACTGATTATCCCCTTTATAGTTTGTATTCCGGGCGTATGTGCGTTCTACATAATGAACTCGCCCGAATGTGACGGTCTGCGTGAATCGCTTGTGGGTAATATCGCTCGTGCCGACGATGCTTATCCCTTCCTCATTCGCAATTTCACGCCAACGGTGGTCAAAGGTCTGGCTTTTGCGGCATTGGCTGCGGCTGTCATCTCCTCTTTGGCTTCGATGTTCAACTCCACCAGTACCATCTTCACAATGGATGTGTATAAGAAATTCATCAATCCCGAAGCCTCGCAGACACGATTGGTCAAAGTAGGTCGCATAACCTCTCTTTGTGCCTTGCTGATTGCTCTTATTGCCGTTTATCCTGTTATGGGCGGTGCTGACCAAGCCTTCCAAGTCATACAGGAGTACTCCGGATTTGTATTCCCCGGTCTGGTGGTCATTTTCGATTTGGGACTGCTATGGAAACGCAGTTCGGGCAGAGCGGCAGTGGTTACCGCTATATGCACGTTTGTCTTCTCCATAGCCTTCAAAATACTGCTGCCAGAAGTACCATTCCTCATACGTATGGGCTATGTGTTCTTCCTGTTGCTGATACTCTTTGTCGGGCTTAGTATTACTGACAAGAACACACGTGAGGCTGACAAGTTGGATCCGCGCACACGACAATGGCAACTCAATGCCTCCAAAGGCTTCTTTGCGGCTGCTGTGGTTTGCTTGGTAATAGGCGCAGTGGCTATGTGCTTTGAGGTAGGACGCAACCTCGGATTTGAAACTATCTTCTTCCTCGCTGTGGCTCTGTGCGGATTAGGTATTGCGGCACGAAGCAATGCTTTGAGTACAAAAGAAAACGTTAAATCAATAGGTATCGACATAGAGGCATTCCATACCTCTACAACATTCAATGTAGGTGCTTGCCTTATTGTCGTTGTCTTTATCTTATTATATGTGTTACTTTGGTAAACACACTTAACCCCAATTATTTATCTGAAAAATCTGAATGAGTATGAAAAAGACATTTCTGCTTATAGCAGTCATTATGACAATTGCTGCAAGTGCTTTCGCTGCTGCGGGAGACAAGATCTATTTTATTAACTCCCAAAATTGGGAACGTATTGACGTAAGAGAGTATAAATCCGATTGGGCTGATGTTTCATACGGTGCTGCTGTGGCACTCAATCGCGGGTATAACGGCTATACTATATATAGTTATACCATTCAAAACGATGATTGTGCTTTCATTGTCGCTACCGACTGGACTAATTGGACAAGTAATTCAGGAGGAATTGCTCCCGTGGCTGATTGCTACTATATGATTGACGGCACAACAGCAGACGGCTATTGGCTCACAATGTACTATTACAATGAGTTCTACTTTATGGACAACAACACAACTGTCTTTGCCTCTACGCCTAATATCGTTTTGTACGATAATAACTGGGCTGTACTCAACGGCTCTTGGCCCGGACAGGCAATGACCGCTATCGGCACCGTGATGTTCAACGGCAACTCTTATCAAGGCTACAAATACCTATATCTCACCACGGAAGAATGCACCAAAGTTAATTTCAACGATGGCACCACAGATTGGTCAGAGGATGTTAATACCGGCAATAAGTTCTATTCTTGGGGCAACTGGTACACTATGTCTCAGGTGGCAGACCAACTCACGCTCGCCTATGCAACCAACACGACTGCCACTAACTGGGTTATCAATGAAAATATGTGGTGGAACAACACCAATAATCGCTACGAGGTAACAGTACAGAACATATACTTCCCCGAAGCAGGCGACTATAAATATCGCACTCTTATGGGACACGGCGAAAACCTATGGAATGCACGCTTCCCCAACTCGGCAGCAGAAGACTGGTTTGAGACAATCAATATCACCACAGCAGGATATTATGACGTTGTATTCACCTACGACCCTGCCACCGACCTTATGACCGCCGTTGCCACGCTCAACGACAACTACTATCGTGCCGTAACCTGTGGCAACTTCGGAACAATTTGCTTCCCTTACGAGGCTTCATATACAGGTGCCACCTTCTACACCATCGCCTCACGCGACAACGATGATGCTACCGCTGTAACCTCGCTCACACTCGAAGAGGTGGAAGGCAATCTCGTGGCAGGCAAACCATATATATTCAAAGCAAACAGCGACTATATACACCTCTACTATACAGGCGATGCCGTAGCCGCTCCCGTAACAGTTGGCAACAACGGTCTGGTAGGCTCATTCACAGAGCAAACGATTGACGAATATGACGGCTCGTCAGTATTTAACTTTATTCTCTATAATAACTCTCTCTATGCAGCCGGTGCTTGGACCAAGGTGGGACAATATCGTGCTTATATCAATATGACCGATGTACCCGCAGGTGTTACTCCTGTTCCCGGTCGCAGATATGTTCGTATGTATGTAGGCGGCAATCAAGCACCCACAGCAGTGGAAACGGTAGAGCAAGAGGCTTCACAAGTTACCAAACAAATCGTTGACGGACAAATAGTTATTGTTCGCGACGGCGTGCGTTATAACGCAATAGGTACACGTCTTTAATGTCTAACTCATAAATGAATACAACGATGAAAACATACCAAAATCCAATCATATCGATTACAGACTTCGCTGCTGTAACTATGCTTTGTGCTTCCACTCCTGAAACATTAGGCGTGTCCTATTCTCCTATGGGAGGCATAACAGGTGATTGATAATCGACTAAATAAGAAAATGAAACCTATCACTCACATACTGAATGCGATGCTCTTTGTGAGCATCGCATTTGCCGCTTGTTCAAGCCGTCAAGAACAAGTGCGAACCGAGCAGTTACTTACTCAGTGGCAGTTCACACAAGACACTACCGACACACCTCATTGGCAACAAGTAACCATACCTCACGACTGGGCTATAAGCGGCGATTTTGACCGCAAGAACGACCTGCAAGAGGTTATCATATATCAGAACGGCGAGGAGTCCCCTTCGTGGAAAACAGGACGCAGCGGAGGACTGCCGTGGATGGGCAAAGGACACTATCATACACGTATAGCCGTTGATACAACCAAGTGGAACACACTCGTCTTTGACGGAGCAATGAGCCATGCCGATGTATATATCAATGGTGAGGAAGTATGCTATTGGCCATACGGATATAATAGTTTCGATTGCTATATATTGCCTCAACTACTCACCTCCGACTCGGTGGATATAGATGTCTTTTTGGAGAATAAGCCGCAGCAAAGCCGTTGGTATCCCGGAGCAGGATTGTATAGAAATGTACATCTTATTACAACCAACAAAGTGCATATCCCCACTTTTGGCATTTGTATTCGTACTCCTCAAGTCAATCAACACGAGGCTCTTGTGCAAGTACAAGTGGAACTGCAAGACGGAGTGGAAACTATTTCAGCCGACGACGCTAATGTCAGCATAGTAACGGAAATCCTCTACAAGGGCAACAAGGCGGGGACTATTACCGGCGAAAGCGGTCAGACCACTGTACTTAATCCGCAATTATGGTCGCCCGAATCGCCTAACCTGTATGTGGCTCATACCAAGGTGATAAAAAACGACGAGGTGATAGACGAGGTGGACACTCGCTTTGGTATTCGCTCGCTCAGTTATACTGCGGAGTATGGTTTTCAACTCAATGGTCAGACCCGTAAGTTCAAAGGTGTATGCAACCACCACGACCTCGGTCCATTAGGGGCTGCCGTTCATAAAGACGCACTACGACATCAACTCACACTGCTCAAACAAATGGGCTGCGACGCCATCCGAACAAGCCATAATATGCCCGCACCCGAACTGGTGGAACTATGCGATGAGATGGGTATAATGATGATGATTGAGCCTTTCGACATTTGGAATTGGGGCAAGACGGAAAACGACTATCACGTGGAGTTTAACGACTGGTGGCAGAAAGACGTAACCAATATGGTCAAACACTATCGTAATAACGCTTCGGTTATGTTGTGGTCCAGCGGAAACGAAGTATGGAACCAAGTACTTGACGACGGCATACAATTAGTTACAAACCTGCAAACACTCTTTCACCAACTTGACCCGACACGACCTGTAACCAATGGTATGGATCAAGCCAGACAGATTATTCACAACGGCTTTGGCGCAGCAGTGGAATTACCCGGACTCAACTACCGTACAGGACGTTACTTGGAAGCCTATAATCACCTGCCGCAGAAGATTTTGGTAGGTAGCGAAACAGCCTCCACCGTTTCCTCGCGCGGGGTATATAAAACGCCTGCCGTCATACGTGACTTCGCTAACTATGATGACAATCAGTCTTCCGGTTATGACCTTGAATACTGTCCGTGGGCAGGGCTGCCCGAACAGGATTTTCAGTTGCAGGATGACTATCAATGGACTATCGGTCAGTTTGTATGGACTGGCTTTGACTATCTTGGAGAGCCTTCGCCATACGATACCGATGCTTGGCCCAGCCACTCCAGTTATTTCGGTATTATCGACTTGGCTTCGTTGCCCAAAGACCGTTTCTATCTCTATCGCTCGCAGTGGAATACGCTTCAGCCCACTCTGCATCTGTTGCCTCATTGGAATTGGCAGGCGGGCGATACGGTGCCTGTGTTCTGCTATACGTCCTATCCTGCTGCCGAACTATTCGTTAATGGTAAGAGTTACGGTAAGCGACGTTTTGCCACAGCCGAGGAAACGCAACTATTAGCACAAGGACAAACGATAGAAGGCGTTAGCCCGATGCCAAGAGTGGCTGATTTTGTTGTACCCGAATGGGGATCGGCTCCTCGTCCCGAACTGCTGCCTCGTTATCGATTGATGTGGTTTGACGTGCCATACGAAGAAGGTGAGATTGAGGTTGTGGCGTATGACGATAGCGGAAAAGAAACGGCACGAGAAAAAATCAGAACAGCAGGCGAACCGCACCACCTTGCGGCTCAATGGGCTAACAAAGATGAGAACCCCGAAGAACTATGCTATGTAACTATACAAGTGATGGATAAGGATGGTAACCTCTGCCCAAATGCCAATATGCTCATATCGTGTGATAGTGAGGGATTTGTGGCTGCGGCTAACGGTGATGCCACCTGTCTTGACCGCTTTGTGGAACCTAAGATGCACGCCTTCGCGGGACAATGCACCTTTATAGTCAAAAAAGGACATAAAGCCGTGTTCAGTGCCGAAGGAATGACGAATGCCACGATAGCATTGTAACCCTGTTGAAGAGATATATAAGAAAAAAGAAGTGGAGTCATACATACTCCACTTCTTTGTCTATCGTTATTTGGAAGCGATTATAAACCGAATCGACTATCTGCTTTGCCAGCGAACATATATCGCTGCTCGTGGCATTGCCCGTATTGACTATTACGAGCGGTTGACGGTCATACACTTTTGCTCCGCCCACCGTCTTGCCTTTCCAACCACATTGCTCAATCAGCCACGCAGCAGGTATCTTATAGTTATCACCAACAGGATAAGAAGGAATGTCTTTATACTTCTCTTTCAGATTATTGAACTTGTCTGCACTGACAATTGGGTTCTTGAAGAATGAGCCTGCCGAACCCAACTCACTTACCTCGGGCAGTTTCTTTTTTCTTATTTGTATTATCGTTTGTCTTACCTGTTGAGGATTTGCATCTTGCTGCAGATACTCTTTGAGGTTACCATAGTCGAGGTGCAACTGAGGCGTTTTAGACAAACGAAAAACAACTGAGGTAATAATATACCTATTCTTACCTTCTCGCTTAAACAGACTGTCTCTATATGCGTAATGACACTCTTCGCGAGTAAAGGATACAGACTGCATTGTCTGCAAGTCCCAAGCATTGACTTGTTCGATACAGTCTTTTATCTCTCTGCCGTAGGCTCCAACGTTCTGTACCGCACCCGCACCTACCTGACCCGGGATGTAACTAAGGTTCTCCAAACCATATAACTGCATATCTGCCACTTGCTCTATTAGCAGGTCCAGTTTCAAGCCGCCTTGTACTTCTATCCATACATCTTCCTCCGTCTCTTTGGTGGCAGCGGCACGACACATCTTTGACTGACAAACAAGTCCGTCAAAATCACCGGTGAAGAGCAAATTGCTGCCTTCGCCGATGAAGAGTCTCCTCGTGTCCTGAAACTTATTCAGCAGTTCTCTTAACTCGTCTATCGACTCATATTGAGCCAAATAGCGAGCCTTAACATCCATACGGAAGGTGTTGTATGGCAGCAGCGATATGTTTTCTTGTATGGTCATAAGGTGGGAATAAGGTCAGAGAGATGATATCGTTTGAGTCCCTCTATCGGGTCTTGCTCAATATCACCAAGTAGAAGATTATATTCCTGCAAAACCTCTGTCAGTATCGGACGATAATAGTAAGCGACAGACCCTACGAATCCCACCGGCATCTGTTGCTTTTGCTCGTCTGAAACATAGTATTGCAGCAGGTTACGCACAACGAATTGGCGGAAATGGTCATAAACTAATTGATAGATTCCCTGATCGTCTAAATGATCAGCGCAGAAACGACTGAGCGATGCCAAGAACCTGTTAGGCATAGGCTGACGATAGACACGCTCTATAATGTCGGCTTGGGTAAGATGATATTGTTCAAGGAACTCCGCTTTCAGGTGGTCGGACAACTGATTTTTCAGCAGGTCGCCGACTAATCGTTTTCCCAACACAGCACCGCTGCCTTCGTCGCCAAGAATAAAACCGAGAGCGGGTACTTGACGAACTATGTCCTTACCGTCGTATAAGGCACTATTGCTGCCTGTGCCGAGTATGCAGGCTATACCTTCTTGACTCTGAAGCAAGCCGCGTGCTGCACCCGACATATCTGACTCAACCGACACTATGGCTTTTGGAAAAAGCGTTTTCAGAGCCTCTGCCACAATAGGGCTTTTCTCTTTGGTGCAACCCGCTCCGTAGAAGAAGATATGGCTGACCGTACCCGCCCACATCCATTTGCCTATATGTGGCAATAATTGGTCGGACAAAATGGAGCGAATATCCTCGCTTGATACGAAAAAAGGATTTATACCATCGGTGAAATAGTCTTCTGAATGACGTGAAGCAGTCATCAGACACCAGTGGGTTTTGGTTGAACCCGAATCGGCAATAAGTATCATAAGCGTTATTGTTTATCTTGTGCTATGATATATAGCAGGATAGCGTTAAGACCGATAAGAACAAGGTTCTTCTCGTAATGCATAGTGTCCTTTACGTGATTCAGAATGAAAGGTGCATGCCCTCCCGTAAGGAACACTTCTATGTCGGAGGCTTTCTTGTGTTCAGCCCGCAAGGCGCGTATATATCCCTTTACCTCAAAGGCTATGCCGCGAATGACACCTGCTGCAATAGCATCGTTCGTGTTCTTGCCAAACAAAGGTATCATACTGTTCTCGTCCACCTCCACTAACGGCAGTTTCTTGCTCAAACGATGGAGGGATTGAAGTCTTACTCTTATCCCCGGGGCTATGTTACCGCCTATATAATGTCCGTCTTTTGACATAACATCGTATGTAATAGCCGACCCTGCGTCTATAATCAGTATGTCTTTATGAGGACAAATGTATGCAGCCCCCACGGCGGCGGCAAGGCGATCCTGACCTAACGACGCAGGCGACTCATAGTCATTGACGATAGGGATAGGAGTATGATGATCCAAGAGGACAAAGCGGCGGCTGACCTGATTAAGAGCATTGACCACCGACGGCTCTATATTGACCACCGACGACACTATACTGTCCTGTATGGGATACAGAGTAAACAACCGCTTTACGTCAGCCGATGTAAAGGTCTTGTATATAAAACTCTTAACCAACTCTCCGCCTTCATCGAACAATGCCACCTTGGTGCGAGAGTTGCCTTGGTCAATACACAGGTTCATACTATTCAATATCGCTGATTGATGTATAAAGGAAACGTTTGATGGATCGTTTGGGTGTTTTCTCAAACTCGTGCGGATAGAGTTTGATTTTAGCAATCTGTTCGTAGGAAGCCAGTTGCTCATTGAGGTCTTTGCGTGTCTGCTCCATCGTGGTTTCCAATGCCTGCTTATTGAGGTGCATTTGGTCAACCGCATCATAATCGGGATAGACCAAAGCGTAGAGTTTATTGTCTTGTTGCAGCACAATCGATTCGGCGACGAAGGGCATATTATTGAGTTTGGCTTCTATCTCTTCGGGGTAGATGTTCTGTCCGTTGGCACTAAGCAACATCGTTTTGTTTCTGCCGCGTATATAGAGGAAGCCGTCTTGGTCTATATAACCTAAATCGCCTGTTCTGAGCCAACCGTCTTCTGTGAAGGCTTGGGCTGTGGCTTCTTCGTTTTTATAATAGCCTAACATAACGTGTTCGCCCCTTACTTCCACCTCACCTATACCCTCTTCGTTCTTATTGGCTATACGAGCCTCCATATAGCCGTCCAATACCTTTCCGCACGAGCCTGCCTTACTCTCATTCCACGGAGTCCAAGAGATAAGAGGAGCGCACTCGGTCATACCATAACCCACGGTCATCGGGAACTTGATACGATACAGAAAATCTTCCACTTCCTTATTGAGCGGTGCACCGCCTATGATAACCTGTGCATATTCGCCGCTAAGGCAAAAAGCGTCCATCAACTGTTGGCGAATCTTGTCTAACACGATGTCGCTCAAATATGGCACTTTCAGCACCCAACTAACAGGCGGTTTGGCTATCTGCGGAGCAATCTGTTTCTTGTAAATCTTCTCCAAAATGAGTGGAACAGAGAGGATAAGAGTAGGCTTAACCTCTTTGAAGGCTTGCAGGAGTATTTTCGGAGCGGGTGTACGACCTATGAAATAAGTATGACCACCTGCTGCCAAACTACCGAGGAAATCCACTATACAACCATAGGAGTGAGCCAACGGAAGGAAAGCCACGTGGCGACAACCGGGGAAGATACGCTTGGTCTGAAAGAAGAATTTAAGATGACTGGCGTATGCATTGC
>CAMVHW010000007.1 GCA_947167395.1 uncultured Bacteroidales bacterium | reverse complement strand
ATATATAATTATTCTCTTTAATCCTCTTCTTAAAAATAGTTGTCAGCCGTTAGGTTAGTATAACATCAGTCGGCTACCGCGTCGGCGGTCGCGTTTGGTGGGGTATCCTGCTTCGCACATTACGCAGCCGTACTTGATGCCGGAGGCGAAGATGAAGGTCAGTTTGACACCTGCAAGCATATTTCTGACGGGTGAGGTGGCAGCGTTAGAACTGAGGTAGTCCACCATTTTGAGGTCGTTGATACTTGCGTTACCTGTGTATGTGGCAGGGTATGACAGCAGTTCTTTGCCTGAACCTATTCTATCGTCTAATATATTCATATCCGCGAAAGCACCTATACGCATATAGTTGTCGGTTGAGCCTTTTGTTGCTTCGCCAAGGGCGAATTCACCACCGAGTTCGAGTGAGCCTGCCACATTGATTTTCATAGCGGTAGTGCCGTTGGTTTGGAGCGGTTGCTCGGTGAAGAAGCCGTGGTTAGGCATAGCCTCAAAGGGGTCAAAGAACTCTTTGTAAAGACCGTATGCAGAGTAGTTAGCATTGGCTTTATAGGAGTTGAGTATATTGACGTTAAGTTTGGCACCGATGAGGAAGTAGAAGTTGCTGACGTGTGCTCCGACTAATAGTGGTACTTGGAGTGCGAGAGAGTTGTAGGAATCGCGTCGATTAGTTTGTCGATAAACGAAGTCGAAGGTATTGTCCACAGCCTGTGCGTCAAACTGGTCTTTGAGAACGAAGTCAGTGTCGTCTATGCGCAATCCTGATTGTGTGTATTTGGCTCCGAGTCCTGTTTGCAGCAGCAGTGCTGCGCCACGCCATTCGTAGCCTAAACCTACGCCTCCGCCTCCGCCTAAACTCATCTTGGCACCGGGCGTTGAGCCTATATAGTTAGATACTCCGCCATTAGCCCAGATAACAAAACTATGTGCGCCGAGATTGTCAGCGGCAGCCACAGGAAGGGTTAGCAATAAAGACAACACTAAAAATAGAGACTTGTGTTTCATATTGTTATGGGGTTCGTTATTCTTTATTATGTTTGTTTTATTCCGCCGACTACGGAGTGGTAGTCGGTGGAATAATGATATTTTCTATGTTTTCAACTATTATCTCATCGAAGACTACTTCAACACGTCTGTTCTCAGCCCTTCCTTCGGCGGTATTATTGTCGGCGATAGGTTCAGATTCGCCTTTACCTATGCAGGTTATTCTCTCGCCGTCAATACCTCGTTTGATGAGTTCGTCTTTAACTGAGTTGACACGTCCTTGACTGAGTCGCAGGTTGTATTCTTCCGTACCTACGTTGTCGGTGTGTCCGAAGAGGGTGATTTTGACGTTAGGATGACGCAGTAGCAGTTCAGCCAGTTCGTTGAGTGCTTCGTCGCTGTTTTTCTTTATGTTGGTCTTGTCGGTATCGAAGTAGAGGTTGTCCATAACGATTGTGTCGCCCACTTGGAGAGTATCGCCGTTATAGACGATAGTGTCTTGTGGTATTTCGGGTTCGGGTTCGTCAACCACCACTTCTTGAACCACTTGAGGTTTCTTCTTCTTTTTCTTCTTTGCTTTTTTCTTTTTATTGACGGGTGTGTCGTATAGTTCGTAATAGACATTGAATTTGACACCTATGTTCCACGGAATCATAGTAGAAGCGATGTCTTTGCCATCGATATTGCGTTTGCCTGCCAGTTCGTAGTCGGTGGTAACGGATTTAACGTCGGTTATGTCCACTCCTTGTTGTGTATAGAAATTGCCTGTCGTAGGCACGTTGCTTCGGTATTCGCTAAAACCGATGTTAGCATATAGAGCCACTTCGTAGTGTAGGAGTTGGGTGAAAGGGACGTTCACTTTGGGTTTGACATTGCCTACTTGGTCCACGGGTTGCGGAACAGGTTCTTTGGAGGCGAGCCAAGGGTCTAGATTATAACCCACTTCCACTGCAATCTGCGGATTGAGCATTTTGAGATTAAGTTTACCGCTATTGGCCTTTTGGTCATCGTAGAGCGAGTGGTTAAGCATATCGGTATAGGGGTCAATACCTTTCTCGTCGAAGATTGTGCGTGTGAAGTCGGTAGTGAGTGAGTATTTAGACATCAGCGGCAGTCCCAACCTTATACCAGCCATTGCGTAGAAGCCCATATAGTCTGCGCCGAGCATGATAGGCAGTCCGAGTTCGAACACTTGTTGTTTCTCTTTGATATTGGAGAAGTTAAGTTGGTATCGGCATAGGTCGGGTTGGAGCAGCTCAGCCTCTTTGAGTATGCTACCTCGCAGTGTGTTGGTAGTGAAGGAAGCATCGAGTCCGACGGTCATTCGGAAGAGGTTGTATTCCATTTTGTACTTCAGGTCGAGTCCCACGTGTGCTCCTCCCGGTGCTTTTATGTCGGAGTTGGAGAGCGGGAATTGGTTATATCCGCCTTTCAGTCCCAGACCAACATAATTGACAGGTTTGTTGTAGTTTTTCTTGGCTTGTTGCCAAGCGCGAGTGGTTAGTGCTGTTGAGTATTCCGCAAAGGCAGAGGGAATGGTCAGCAGTGCGATTAACAAAAGTGCAACACCTTTTTTCATATTATATCGACTCAATTTTTGCATTGTCTTATCTTCCGTTTAGTTTCACCTACTTATTGAACAATGATTTTTTTAGCTATGGTAGTACCTTCGTTATCTTTTGTGCGGAAATGAAGTATGTATGTACCTTGTGCGAGCGATTGTGAAATCACTATGTCGGGTTCTCCGTATTGTTCGCCATAGACACCGCTTTGCATCAGTCGTCCGCTTATGTCGAAGAGTTGGTATGTGCCGGACAGTTGTGTGGTTACTTGGAGTTGTCTGGGGTTGTTGCGTCGTGGAGCGACAGAGAGTGACTGCTTGAACTCCAGTTCGTCTTTGGCATCTGTTTGAGCGGGTGTAAAGCGGCAGGTGCAGAATGTTTTGTTATCGTCTTCGCGTGTGAGTTCGGCATAATAGGTAGCGATATTGGTGACCAACTGTTTATCATAGATATATGAGCCGTGATCTCCGAGTGAAGGTATTTGTACTCCGTCTTTATACCATTTAACCGACTTAATGTTGTTGCCGCCGTTGTATTTCTCGTTATGTATGGCAAGTACGTCGTTCCAGCGTTGATAGATAACATTGGCGGGATAGAAAACCGTGAAGGGGACTTGGCGTCTTTCTTCTTGACCGCATGAGTTGGTGACAATGAGTGTCATGGTATAGTTGTCGGGGCGCGGGGCAGCATAGATCCACTCGCCCGTGCCGTCACCATTGTCACGATAGACCGAATCGTAAGGCATGGGAACAAAGAAAACGCTATCCATAGCCACGCCATTAACTTTGATGGCTTGGGTGATATCTTCGTAGCCGGACTTGGTGAGTTTGGTGTTTTTGTCAACTACGATTTGTTGGTTTTGTTGTTTGTTCCAGTTGTCTGAAAAATCCACTTTGACTGTTTGAACAGATGGGTAGATGGTGTCGGGTTCTTCTTTGGAGTTGTCTATTTTACGTTCGTAATGGAATGCCACATTGAAACCTCGTGCGTCACCGCAGATAGTGTCCTTGATGGTGAAAGTGCCCGGGCAGTCCAGTTGGGCGACATCCACATGAATGCGGTAGATGGTCTTGGCGCAGGACTTGCTGTATTCGAGTGTATCTTTGCCGGAATAGGGCTCGGCATATTCATAGTCGCCGGTCACCACTATTTTCTCGCCGGAGCGTGACCAAACAAAGGTCTGACCGAAGCCGACGTCCTCGGGGTCATCCACTACCACTTCGGGGGCATCCACTTCTTGTTCGAGGGTGAACGAAGAAAAAGCGCTTGTTAATTGGCAGCAATAAGTGACATCTACCGATTCGGCTTTAATTTGCAAGATGCGATCCGATGAAAGGACTTCATCATTCTTGCCTTTCACATACCATTTATATGAAAAACCTTCCGGAGCTGTTATATATACGCTGTCATCACTGCTTTCGCAATCTTTGTTGAGGTACAACTGCTTGGGAGCGCAGGTGATGTGGGTATATAAGTGCGAGAGGTGATGATCTTCACAAATAGTCGCATTGCCATTCCTATCCATGCCACTTAAAACGCAGTCATGATTCGATATTTGGACGACAATCTCTTTGCCGGCATATTCAGACAAGTCAAGCCCCTCTTTAGACCAATCTTTCCATATCGTTTTGACATTGTTTCTATTCTTGTCATTGAACGATTGCCATCCGATATTCGTTTTGTTTTCATTGGTTGAATAATGCATCAGAGTGTTGATGACGGAATCATTTTCAAGATTGAAAATAGCAAAGAAGAAGTATGGTTGATTAAAGGATGCTATATTTTTGTGATCCGGGGCTTCCATCACCGCTGCATAATTAAACAGCAACAACGGACGTGCCGCATCTACTGTCAGTGTAATTTGAACCATTTCGCCATGAGCAGTATCTCCTTCTTGATAGGCACTACTCTTGAGGCGGATGGAGGTGGTTTCGTCAGGGGGCAGCACCGATATGTTCGGACACAAATCGTCCTTTGCATCGGCATCTGTCATGAGGCTCACGCGAGAATAATCATTTGCTTTTTGGGGTTCGTGCCACCCTATCAGATGGATTATTTGTCCCCCGGGAGCGACACTATCTTCAACCACCCCACCTTCTTTATGTCCGCATACCTTTTTTCCATCGTCCATGGTGGTCATGTCCACGCATTGAGCGTAGCCGCTCATAGTCATCCCCATCAGAAAGATGGTAATAAATAAGAATCGGAAGTGTTTCATATTCTCTCCTCTTTGTCAGTTATGTATTTGTCAACTCTATGTTTTCTTCTTTCTTCTTTTGTTTCTTTGCAGCCGAAACGGCTGCCCCCATTTTTTATCGCGAGCGGGACGCTCACTCCTCAATTTGTCAGTAGGCTGCCCACTTGAGTGTTTCTTCGCTGCCGTCGTCTGCTTGGAATCGGATGATGTATGTGCCGACGGTAGGTAGTGTAATAAGCGGTGAGCCGTATTGTTCGCCATAGTAGCCGTTCTGCAGAGTGATTCCGTTGGTGGCGAACAGTGTGTATGTACCTGATGTAGCGGCATTGACCGTGATAGTGAGTCTGTCGTTGTTGTTGGCTGTCAGGGAGATGTTTTCTTTTCTCTGCGAAACCGACTGCGGTATATTAGGCGTGATAGCGCATGAGCAGATGGCTTTGCCGTCGTCCACGCGAGTGAGCAGTGCCCAATATTCGGAGTTTCCGTTCAGTCCGTCGGGTTGGTAGATATATGTTTGGTACGGTGCAGCCGAGTAGGCGAGTGCTCCGTCTTGGTACCATTGTATATCGGAGAAGTAGTAGCCGCCGTTGTATGAGGAGTTATAGAGTGCTATAACGTCGTTCCAGCGTTGTTGGGTGATCCATGAGGGGTAGCGCACTTCTATGTTTTGTACATATACTGCATCTTCTCCGCTGCTTTGGTGTACTCGGAGAGTCATTACGTATTGGTCGGGTCTCACATACTGCGTACCTGTTGCGGGAGGCATAGGTATAGAGATGCGGTTAGGATAGACGATAGGTTGGTTAGTGAGGTTATTGAAGCCGTGTTGGAGGGCGAAGTCGTTGAAGGTAACGTCGTAACTCTTAGGTGAGCCGGCTGTGTATTCATAGTCGATGTCGATAGTGGGTGCGTCGGCGCAGACGTATTGCGGGAAGTTGAAGGTGGCTTCGCAAGCGCAGGTGTTTTGAATGGGTACGGAGAGTTTGGTTGCTCCCATATTGGATTGCGATTTTATCTCACACACGAGGTCTGTTTTCTCGTCGCCTGTTTGGAAGGTATAGGTGCAGACGCGGTCCGTGGATAGTATGGCATTGGGATTAGAGGATGTGTACCAACGATAGGTGAATCCTTCGGGCGCGGAATAGGTTACGGTAGCGGGGTCGCAGGTCTCGCCTTCTTTTTGGAGCAGTGCTTGTGTGCATGCAAGCGTGGAGTAGATACGTGCCATATGGTGGTCAGGGCAGAAATCGGGGTAGGTGTCATATCCGCCTACCACGTTCGGGTTTGCTACTTGTTGCCACCCTTTCATTGCGCAGTCGTAGTACTCCACCCATATACGCACTGTATAACCTATGCAGGCACGCAGGTCAAATCCGACTGTGGACCAGTCTTTTTTCAGAATAGTCATATTTCTCACGAGGCTACCTGTTTCAGCATCGTATAGTGGTACATTATTAAGTTGTTGCCAGCCGGAAGCGACGGTACATTGCTGCCAGCCGAGGGTCCCTGCAGGTACTTTGTATGCGTGCATTACGACTGTCGGTTCTTGTATGTTATCATCACCATTGGAGCCAACGACTGAAACATAGAATTGCACCCAAGGTTGAGAGTACGCCCATCCCTCGCCGTCAAGTATGTTGTGCGAGGGGTATTCAATCATAGTGGCATAGTCGAATATGGCGATAGCGTTGTCGGCAGTAACGTTAAACTGGTAGCACATTCTCGCACCTTGTGCCGTTTGGTATGCAGTTTGGGTATCTTCATATCTTTTTGTACCTAACCTGACGGAGATGTTGCGGTTAGCGGGTATAGCGAGGAAGCCGGCGGAGGGGTCTGTTTCGGCTTTGTTAGTGCGTTTAGACACTCGTTCTTCGCCGTATGGTGCATATTCAGCCCAACCGTAGTAAGCAGTGTATTCATCGACTTGCTGAACAACATCGAAATCGATATAGGTCTGCATAATTGCGCAGGCGGAGTTATTGATCATTTCGACGGTGGTACGAGTACCTTCTTGAGCATATAGAGAAAGGGAAAGGATAACAGACAAACAGCCGAGAAGCAGGCTTTTGTTATGTGCACAATGGTTCTTCATCTCGATATTGATTTCCGATTTTTCGGCGGCAAAAGTATATTTTTATGAATAATTATACTATTGTTTTACTTTTTTTTTCGTTTTTTTTGAAATTCCTGTTTATTTTTGCGGCGCATTTACGAAAACGAATGGAACAAGAGAAGGTTATATTCAGGTGTTTTGGTAGCGGGAGTAGTGGTAACAGTTACTATTTAGGTACAAACAGAGAGGGCATATTGATAGACGCGGGCGTGTCTGCTCGCACCATTCACCGTCATTTACGCGCAATAGGTTTGGACTTCAGCCGGATATCAGGTGTGTTTGTTACTCACGACCATGCCGATCATATACGTTCGGTGGGAACTTTGGGTGAGCGTGCTCATATACCGATATACACGACTGCGCTTATACATGAGGGTATAGACAGGAATTATGGTTTGCGTGAGAAGTTGAAGACTTCTCGCAAGTACTTTGAGAAGGGGGTGGAGTTTGAGTTTAACGATATGACTGTCAATACTTTTGGGGTGAGCCATGACTCTACTGATTGTTTGGGCTATAAGATACGTTTGTATGGTCAGACATTTGTATTGATAACCGATTGTGGCGAGCCCAATGCTGAGATAGAGCAGGCTATCAGGGAGGCTAATCATTTGGTAATAGAAGCCAATCACGATGAGCAGATGTTGTTGAAGGGTTCTTATCCCACTTATTTGAAGCAGCGTATACTCTCTCCGCGTGGTCATCAGAGCAATCAGACTTGCGGTCAGTTGTTAGCCGACAATTTTCACGAGGGTTTACGTAATGTGTTTCTCTGCCATCTGTCGCAGGAGAATAACGACCCTGATTTAGCATATCATACTATATCCGAAGCCACAGCCCAAGCGGGTTGGGTGGCAGGTGAGGATTATTTTTTGAAGGTACTGGACAGGCTGGTAGTCAGTCCTGTGTATGTGCTTGGTGATTCGATGATAGAAGAACAACCCAAACATAGTAAAAAAGAACAGGAACAGATATGAAACGATTGGTAATTATCCCCACTTATAATGAGAAAGAGAACATAGAGTCTATCATACGTGCCGTTATTGGTTTGGAAACGGCATTTGACGTATTGGTAATAGACGACGGTTCACCTGACGGCACAGCCGGCATAGTGAAAGGCTTGATTAGTAATGAATTTGGCGACAGGCTGCATATAGTTGAGCGTAAGGGGAAGTTAGGTTTGGGTACGGCGTATATATGTGGTTTTAAGTGGGGTATAGAACACAAGTATGACTATATCTTTGAGATGGATGCCGATTTCAGTCATAATCCCAATGACTTGCCTCGTCTTTATTCGGCATTGAGTGATGATGGCGCGGATGTGGCAATCGGCAGCAGGTATGTGAGTGGTGTTAATGTGGTTAACTGGCCGATGGGTCGTGTGTTGATGAGTTATTTTGCCAGTAAGTATGTAAGAACGGTATTAGGTATTCCCGTGCACGATACGACTGCGGGTTTTGTGGGTTACCGGCGTGAGGTATTGGAAACGATTGAGTTAGACAAGATACGTTTTAAGGGTTATGCTTTTCAGATAGAGATGAAGTTCACCGCGTATAAGTGCGGTTTCACTATAAAGGAGGTGCCTATCATATTTGTCAATAGGGTGTTAGGTACGAGTAAGATGTCGGGAGGTATATTCTCTGAGGCATTATTGGGTGTTATTCGTTTGAAGATCAGTTCTTGGTTTCGTAAGTATCCCCGGAAGTCATAGGAGGCAGTAAGATGAGAGAGAAAGCGGTATTTTTTGCTCTTGTTGTATTATGTCTGTTATCGTGTCATAAGTCCAAGACGGAGGATGAGCAACAGACTCAGATAGAGCCGGTTGCGGTAAAGTATGTTTATGGCATTGCTGTTGACTCGTTTGAGGTGGATACGGCTTATATAGGTAAGGGTGAGACCTTAGGCGGTATATTGTCTCGTGCCGGTGCCGTTCCGCGTCAGGTGAATGAGGTTAATATGTTGAAGAAGAGTGATTTTGACGTGCAGAAGATACAGGTTGGCAAGCCATATATCACTTTTGTGAGTACTGATAGTGCGGGTAACAGGCGGTTGGAGTATTTTGTATATGAGCCTTCGTTGTGCGATTCGTATATTTTCCATTGGTCAGACACATTGTCGGTCAGACATGGGCAGAAGTCGGTTCGTACTGAGTTAAAGTCGGCTAATGCTGTGATAGAGAGTAGTTTGTGGAATGCTTTTTCTTCGCAGGGTTTGCCTACTGACTTGGCGTTGGAGTTGAGCGAGATATATGCTTGGACGATAGACTTTTTCGGTTTGCAGAAGGGTGATTCGATAAAGGTTTATTATGAGGACAGGTATGTCGATTCCGTTCGTTTGGGTTTGGGTAGGATTTATGCTGCTGATTTCTATCACGGCAGGAGTTGGCAGGATGCTTATTGGTATGAGGGCAGTGTGAGCGGTTATTTTGATGGTGAGGGTAAGAGCCTGCGCAAGGCTTTTTTGAAGGCACCGTTGAACTATAAGCGTATCAGCAGTCATTTTTCTTATGCAAGGAAGCATCCTGTACATAAGGTGGTAAGGCCTCATACTGGTGTTGATTATGCTGCTCCGACGGGTACGCCGGTGGTTGCCATAGGTGATGGTGTGGTAACATTTAAGGCGTATAAGGGTGGTGGCGGCAACACGATTAAGATACGTCATAATTCGGTATATACGACTGCTTATTTGCATTTGAGCGGTTATGCGAAAGGTTTGGCGGTAGGTAAGAAAGTCAAGCAGGGTGAGGTGATTGGTTATGTAGGTTCGACGGG
Source organism: uncultured Bacteroidales bacterium (assembly GCA_947167395.1). GTDB lineage: Bacteria > Bacteroidota > Bacteroidia > Bacteroidales > Paludibacteraceae > Colicola. The sequence goes on along the minus strand of CAMVHW010000007.1, from coordinate 14,009 downwards.
TACAGCCACCGGTCCTCATTTGGATTTCCGTGTATGGAAAGACGGTACGCCTATTAATCCGTTGAAGATGGTCAGTCCTCCCACCGATCCTATACCGGAGAGCGAGCGTGATACTTTCAATGTGAGAGTGAATGAATTGAGAAAGTATTTATTATGAAGAACATAGCATTTATCATCAATCCTATATCAGGAACGCAGAACAAGCGTAAGATACCTAAGTTGATAGAGCAGTTGTTGGACAGTGGTCAGTGGCTTGCCAATGTTGATTATACGGAGTATGCGGGTCATGGTCGTGTGTTGGCGAAGCAGTATGCCACTATGGGTTTTAATGCCGTGGTGGCAGTAGGTGGTGATGGAACGGTAAATGAGGTGGCGAGCGGTTTGGCAGGTACAGACACATCTTTGGGAATTATTCCTTTGGGTAGCGGCAACGGATTTGCTCGTCATTTGAATCTGCCTATGCGTCCTCAGCGTGCCATAGAGATGTTGAATCATAGTGAGTCCATATATGTTGATTACGGTATGGCCAACGATAAGATGTTTGTATCCACTTGCGGTACGGGTTTTGATGCTTTGATAGCCGACCAGTTTGCCGTGGATGGCAAGAGAGGTTTGCAGACTTATATAAAGAAGATTGTTCAAGACCTTTTAACTTATCGTTCAGAGACATATCGTTTGACTGATGGTAAGGACATAGATATTACTCATAAGGCTTTTCTTATCACTTTTGCCAATGCGAGTCAGTGGGGATATAATGCTTATATAGCCCCATACGCGAGCGTGCAGGACGGTAAGATGGATATATGTATATTGAGTGACAAGGCATTGATTACCGCTCCGTCGATAGCGATGTCATTGTTTACGAAGACGATAGACCAGAGTATGTTTATGGACACCTTGCAGGCTCGTGAGATTACTTTATGTCGTGAGTCGGAGGCACCGTTTCATATAGATGGTGACCCTGTGAGTATGCCGAAGGATATACATATTCGCATAGTGGAGGATGGTTTGAAGGTGTTGGTGGCGAAGCGTTTCTGATGTAAATAGGTGATGTTATGAAGATTGCGGTTATCAATAAGAGTAATAATCCCTTGCCTCGTTATGAGAGTGCGCAGGCTGCGGGAATGGATTTGCGTTGTAATATAGATGTGCCTGTCAGTTTGCGTCCCTTGGAGCGCAGGCTGTTTCCGACTGGTTTGTATATATCTTTGCCTGAGGGTTATGAGGCGCAGATACGTCCTCGTAGCGGTTTGAGTTTGAAGAAAGGTTTGACGGTGCTCAATAGTCCGGGAACGATAGATGCCGATTATCGTGGTGAGATAGGTATTATACTTATCAATTTGAGTGAGGAGGTACAGACAATAGCGCCGGGTGAGCGTATAGCGCAGATGATTATTGCTCGCTGCGAGCAGCCGGAGTTGGTTGAGGTAGAGGCATTGGACGTTACCGACAGGGGAGAAGGCGGATTTGGTCATAGCGGAGTTAAATAGAGTTTATAGCGGAGTGAGATAGGTGGTTATAGGATATAAGTTCTGATGAAACGGATTCTGATATATTGTTTTCTGCTGTTGTTACCTTTGAGTATGTCAGCCAAGAAGAATGTGGCTGTTATTAAGCCTGTTATGTCGGCAGAGGAGGAGGCACGTTTTCTATATTATTTCTACGAGGCTCAACGATTGTTTAGTCATAAGGAGTACAACAAGTCGTTTGAGTTGTTTGATTTCTGTTATCGTTTGAATCCGAATGACGGTATGGTTAATCGTTATTTGGGTGATTTTGTGAGCATACTGGTAGGTGTACCGCAGGCGTTGTCTTATTATGAGCGTTCTTATCAGTTAGACCCGAAGAGTGAGGGCATAGAGGAGCGTTTGGAGCAGTGTTATTACACGATAGGTGATTATAAGAGTGCGTTGAAGATGTGTGATAAGATTGCGAAGAAGCCTGATACGGAGGCTTATGTGGCTTGGCATAGATATATGAATTACGGTTCGATGGGTGAGTATAAGAAAGCAATAAAGGTATTGGAGGATTATTTGAAGATTGTTCCGTATGATTTGCGTTTTGTGTTGGCTCGTGTAACGTTGTTGGAGGTTACCAATGCGCCGGCGAAGAAGTTGAAAGAGGCGTATGAGTATGCTATGAGTTTGGATCCGCAGAATGTGGTAATAATGAATAACTATGCATATTTTCTTGCCACACACAAGGGTGATTTGAAGGTAGCGGAGCAGATGAGTCAATATACCATACAAGCGGAGCCTAATAATCCGACTTATTTGGACACTTATGCTTGGATTTTGTATTTACGCGGAGAGTATCTGTTGGCAGAGATGTATATTCGTCAGGCAATGAATATGTATCCCAATGGTCAGATACCGGAAGATATATTGTTACATTTTAATCAAATAACGAAGAAGCGATGAAGCGTATATATATACCATTACTATTGGTCGTCTTTTTAGGTTCTTGTGCTGTTCAGCAGACGGTTGTAGAGCCGAAGGGTCATAAGACGGCAGAGGTTAAGCGTGCGATGGTGAGTATAGACACCAAAGGGGGTAGCAAGGCGAGTGTAGGATGTGTTATGCAGACTGTGTTTGACTCGTTGTGCGTGGTATCGGTTCAGCCTCTTGCGGGAATGGAGGTTGCGGTTATGTATGCCACGCCGGATAACGTATTGGTGGTTAATCGTATGCAGCGTTGTTATTGTGAGGTGGATTATGCTTTGCTTAATACTATTATTCGTCCTATGGTTCATTATGAAGACATAGAGCAGATGACGGGCGGTAAGGAGTTGAGTGAGGATGAGAAGGTGCTTAACGGTTCGTATTCATTGACCCGTCATTATGCGGCGGGTAAGACGGAGGCGGATATAACGATAACTTATCCTGCTATTATATACGATCAGGAGTTGAAGATTCGTCCGGAGCGAATAGAGGGGTATAAGAAAGTAGATATACGTACGTTCATATCTCATTTGAAATGAAGAAGCGTTTACTATACATATTGTTGTGTCTGACGTTATGTTGTTCTGTTTATGCCGATAAGGTTAAGGATTTGCAGAAGGAGCGTCAGAAGATAGAGAAGCAGATGCAGGAGACCAATCAGATGTTGGAGCAGACGAAGAAGAGGGAACGCTCGACGCTGAATAAGTTGGACTTGCTGAACAACAACATCAAGAATCGTAAGAAACTGATAAAGAACATCAACAATGAGATTTCGGCTTTGGATAGTGATTTGAGTGATTTGAGCAAGCAGCAGGGAGCGTTGCAGACGGAGATGGAGCGTTTGAAGCTGGAGTATGCTGTGTTGGTGAGGGAGACTCATTATGCAGATATGCATCGTTCTCCTTTGTTGTTTTTGTTGTCTTCTGACAGTTTTCAGCAGTTGGCTCGCAGGATTAGTTATATGCGTCGTTTTGCGCAGTACCGGGAGCGTCAGGTAAGGGAGATGGAGTCGGTTCAGAATGAGATTGATATGAAGACTCAACTGCTGAATGATCGTCGTGATGAGCGCAGTCGTGCTTTGCAAGCGCAGGAGAAGGAGCGTCAGCAGTTGGCCCGTGATGAGCGCAAGCAGCAGGCGATGTTGAAGGATTTGAAGAAGAAGGAGAAGCAACTGCTTGCTCAGCAGAAGAAGCAGCAGAAGAAAGCGGATGAGTTGCAGCGTAAGATAGACCAACTGATACAGAAGCAGAGTACGGAAACGCTGACGAAGGAGCAGCAGTTGCTTTCGGGCGGATTTGAGGCTAATAAGGGTCGTTTGCCATGGCCTGTGGAGAAAGGATTTATCAGCGGTTATTTCGGTACTCATCAGCACCCCGTGTATGAGCATGTGACGGTGAATAACAAGGGTATATATCTGCAAGTTACTGCCGGTAGCAATGCCCGTGCGGTGTTTGAGGGCGAGGTAAGCAGTTGTTTTGTGTTGGGCAATACATACGCTGTCATTGTGCAGCACGGTAATTATCGTACGGTGTATAGCAACTTGAAGAACCTTGTGGTGAAGCAGGGAGATAAGGTGAAGGCAAAGCAGAGTATAGGCACAATCGTTTCCGACCCTGCCAATGACAATAAGACAGAATTGTATTTCCAGATATATAAAGACCGCACGTTGCTCAATCCGAGTAATTGGCTTGCTAAATAGAGAGAATATGAGACAGAAGAGCATATATTTGCTATTATTTATTATAGTTATGTCGGTTGCTTCTTGTAAGAAGGACAACTGGATAGATTGGAAGGTACAGAACGAGGCTTGGCTTGCAGAGAATAAGACGAAGGCGGGTGTGGTAACTACTCCTTCGGGTTTGCAGTATAAGGTAACTCGCAAGGGTATTGCGGGTGTTCGTCCCGATGCTTTGAAGTCGGTGAGGGTTAATTATACGGGCAAGTTGATTACGGGTGCTGTTTTTGAGAGCAACGAGAATGTTGTTTTTCAGGTGTCGAGTGTGATAGACGGTTTGGCAGAAGGTTTGGGCAAGATGTATAAGTCAGGTATTTACACATTCTATATCCCTGCTGATTTAGGTTACGGCAAGGATGAGCAGGGTAGCCGCAGCAGTATCAATAATTATATTCCTCCTTATTCGACATTGATTTTTGAGGTAGAGTTGTTGGATGTCTATTAAGCGTCTTATCCTTTTTTTGTTGTTGGTTGTGTCGGTCGGTTGTGAGAACACTACCAACAAGGTTCCGTCGTATCCTGTTTATATGGATTTGAACATACTGAGTATGTATCCTCATTTTGTGCCGGATAACGGTTATCAGACTATGTGTTTTGTAAAGAAGCGGTATGAATATGAGTTGATAGGCTATGCGGGTGTGTTGGTATGGGTGAGTATGGACGGCAAGTATTATGCTGCGGATATGTGTTGTTCGTCTTGTTTGGACAGGAACAGTCCTGTTGAGCCTGACGGTTTGTTTGCGGTGTGTCCGTTGTGCGGTGAGCAGTATGATTTGAGTTACGGTTTAGCCAATCCCACTCAGGGAGTGTCGCGTCAGCCCCTTCGTCGTTTTGGTACTCGTATGCAAGGCGGAATACTTCAGATTCGCAATTAGGTTATGATTGATATATATAAGGCTTCGGCGGGTTCAGGTAAGACTTATACGCTTGCTCGTGAGTATATACGGATGATGCTGCGTGATTATGGCGGTGGTCGTTCGTATGATTTGCCTCATCGTCATATCCTTGCCGTTACATTCACCAAGAAAGCGACGGCAGAGATGAAGGAGAGGATATTAAAGGAGTTGAATCAGTTGGCAGTGGCTCCGCTGGCTTCTGCTTATATAGATGATTTCCTGAACGACAGTTCGTTAGGAATGAGTACGGAAGATATACAGCGAGTTGCGAAGACGCTATTGATAGGTATATTGCAGGACTATTCGTCGTTTGCGGTAAGCACCATAGACGGTTTTTTTCAGCAGGTTGTTCGTCGTTTTGCTCGCGAGTTGGGATTGAATGCTATTTACGACCTTACTCTTGACAGCGATGAGGTGATTGAGATGGCTATTGACAGTCTGTTGGAGAAGGCAAGGCAGACACCCAATGACGAAGTGAGCGAATGGCTGACCGACTTTGCCATACATAATATGTCCGACGACAGGAACTGGAATCCGAAGAAGGAGATTCAGTTATTTTCCAAGCAACTGATGCAGGAACAACTTCGCGAGCAGTTGCCGTTGGTGCAACAGTTCTTTGCCGATAAGGAGTTGATGAAGAGTTATCGCGACAGGCTGATACAGATATGTGATAAGTATGAGAACCATAACGGAGTACCTACGGCGTACGTTAGAGGTAAGAAGAACCCTTCGCCGGAATTAGTGGAGTACTTGACGGCTCAACATATATTGAATAATCTTTATCCTTTGGGCATACTGCAAGATGTTGCGCAGGAGATTGAGCGTACTAATCAGCGTCTTAATCGTTTGCCATTGGCAGAGATCAACAGTATGCTTACATCGCTCATTGACGAGGCAGACACACCCTTCATATATGAGAAGTTAGGTCAGTGGTTGCGTCATTATCTGATAGATGAGTTTCAAGATACGAGTACTCTTCAATGGCGTAATTTCCGTCCGCTCATAGCCGAAGCGGAGGCACATAAGTCGCAGAACCTGATAGTTGGTGATGTGAAGCAGAGTATCTATCGTTGGCGCAACAGCAACTGGCATTTATTGGAGGATGTGGGGAGGTATTTCAGTGAGACTCGACAACCCCCTATGCGTCATAATTTCCGTAGCAGTGCCACGTTGGTGGAGGCAAATAACGATTTGTTTGCTCTCTATCGTGATTATGTGGCAGAAACTTTGGATAAGTCCTTTCCTCTGAATCCGACTTTGGGTCAGGTGGTTAGGGATATATATGCAGATGACAGGCTTCGTCAGGTGGCGACCAAGTCGTTTGCGGGCTATGTGGAGTGGCAGTTTTTTGAGGGTAAGACAGATGATGTGAATGAGCAATGTCTGAAAGCGATGTTGCCTATTTTGGAGTCTATAAAGTTGCGTGGCGGCAGGTTAGGTCAGGTGGCTATTATTGTTCGTAAGGGAGTGGAGGCGCAGCAGGTTGCATCTTTTCTCAGCGTTCACGGCTATTCGGTGCAGTCAGCGGACGGATTGCTGATTGATAATGACGAGTCGGTGCAACTGATTATGGCATTGTTGCGACGCAGTGTCAGTCGCGACCAAGACACGGAGGGCACGATACTTCATGCGCAGTTGGAGCAACTGCTGCCATCGCCTATTGATGAGGAGATGGAAGGGCGATTGGCAGCAATCGGCACGATGCCTGTGTATGAGCAGGTGCAGTCGCTCATTCAATTGTTCCGTTTGTACGAGCGTGAGCAGTCGGCAGCGTATCTGACTTCGTTCTTGGACAAGGTGTTTACATTCACGCAGACTCATAGTGCTGACACACAGATGTTCATCGATTATTGGAATCGCTATCGCGGTAAGTTCTCCGTGCCGGAAGCCCCTACGGAGGATACGATTAAGATATTGACTATTCATTCGTCGAAAGGGTTGGAGTTTGATTTCGTTATCATACCCTTGCTGACGTGGAAAGTGGGTTCGTCCAATCAAGAGAACATCATTTGGTGTAAGCCTACGGTGGAGCCGTTCAGCGAGTTGCCATTGGTGCCTATAAGTGCGAAGAAAGAGTTGGTGAACACGTGTTTTCGTGAGGACTATGAGGAGGAAATGCTCAATACTTATATTGATAATCTGAATATGACTTACGTGGCTTTCACTCGTGCCAAGCATGAGTTCTATGCCTGCGGCGGAGCAGCCTCACAGAAGAAAGACGGCACTTTCTCCGTGCGTACCATAGGCAATCTCTTGTTCCAACTCTATAACGGTAAATTAGACGAACATAATCGACTAATCATTGGCGAGCAGAAGACTTATTCGTCCGAATCCAAGGTAAGTAAAGACAAACTGACAAACCACTATGTCTATTCGCCTGCTTTCCCGCGCTTGCAATTACGTCGTCATCAGGGTCAGACTACCTTGTTGGGTAATCGTATGCACGACCTGCTCGGACGCATACGTGTATGGAGCGACTACGACAGAGCCGTACAGGATATGCTCAGCGAAGGAGTAATCAGTATGGCTCACGTAGGCGAGATGTCAGCCTTGTTTGCGGACTTCCGCGAGATGTGCGAGGGTCGTACGTGGTTTGACGAGGGACAAAAGGTGATGATGGAGGACGATATAGTAACTCCTTCCGGCGATACGTTCCGTCCTGACAGAGTGGTCATTAAGCAAGACAGAGCCGTTGTGATAGATTATAAGTTCGGTAATGAAAAGAAACTGCACCTCTACCAACGGCAGGTGGGACACTATATGGCTTTGCTCAAACAGATGGGATATAAGGAGGTGGAAGGATATATAGCCTATGTGGCACTGAAAGAGATAGAAAAAGTCAGTATTCCCTATGATAGACGATAAAGACATCATACGTATAGGTACTATCACTCGCTTGCACGGCAAACAAGGTGAGTTGCAGTGTCGTTTGCAGAACGATATATGGTATGACATAGATGCCTCCTTTCTTATTATGCGCATAGACGGCTTATTGGTGCCGTTTCGTATAAGCGATTGGCGAGATAAGAACAGCGAGTGTATATTGCTGACCCTGAAAGGTGTGACGGACGAAACGGCTGCATTGAAACTGGTTAATAGCGAAGTATATGCATTGAGGAAAGACGTTAAGGGTAGCAATACGGACGAGGAACCCCAACTGCTATGGCAAGACTTGAAAGACTATTCGCTATATAATGCCGACCGTGTACTGATGGGTACTATTGAGCATATAGACGAGACCACAGCCAACATAGTGGCTCAAACAGAGGAAGGTTATCTCTTTCCCTTGCACGAAGATTTGATAATAGATATTAACACCGAGCAACGTACTATTCAACTTAACTTGCCCGACCTACGCTTATAGATATGAATAAACTAACCACCGAAGAGTTACATCGTCTTAATATAGATCAGTACCGGCAAGCAGAGAAGATACCGCTTGTGGTCGTTTTGGACAATGTGCGCAGTCAGCATAATATAGGTGCTGTGTTTCGTACAGCCGACGCGTTCCGATTGGAGCGAGTGTTGCTTTGCGGTATATGTTCGTGTCCTCCTAATAACGAGATACATAAGACGGCATTGGGAGCAGAGGAGAGCGTGAGTTGGGCATACTATGCCTCAACCACGGAAGCCGTCAAGGCTTTGAAGGAACAGGGATACACTATCGTTTCCGTTGAGCAGGTGCATAACAGCATTTCGCTGCCTGATATACAGTCTTGCTTTGATAGCAACCATAAGTATGCACTCATCTTGGGACACGAGGTGTTCGGTGTGGCACAAGACGTGGTGGATATGTCCGATGCTTGTGTTGAGATTCCCCAATACGGCACCAAGCACTCGCTTAATGTCAGTGTTGCTGCCGGAATAGTGATATATGCTTTTCGCCAACTGCTGACCCGATGATGCCTTTTGTTCCCACACTCTTGTCCCCCGCCCGCTCTCTGTCGGTTGCCAAGGCTGCCATACAAGCCGGAGCCGATGCCGTGTATATAGGCGGTCCGCAGTTCGGAGCGAGGCAAGCAGCAGGCAATAGCATAGAAGACATAAGGGAGTTGGTCAGGTACGCTCACCGTTATGATGCGCAAGTGCTCGTTACCCTCAATACTCTCTTGACAGCGGACGAGCGCAAGGAGGCAAGCCGATTGGCTCACGCTTTATACGAGGCACAAGCGGATGCTCTGATTATACAAGACCTTAATCTCTTGAACGAAGACTTACCCCCTATTCGCTTGCACGCCTCCACACAGTGCGACAACCGTACAGTAGAACATATAAAACAACTGCGTGACAAGGGTTTTAAGCGTGTGGTATTGGCACGTGAATTGAGTTTGGACGAGATAAGAACCATACACGAGGCTGTCCCCGATATCGAATTAGAGGCATTTATACACGGTGCGTTGTGCGTTAGTTATTCCGGCAGGTGCTACTTGTCGGAATACCTGCAAGACCGTAGTGCCAATCGAGGGTGCTGTGCTCAACCGTGTCGTATGCAGTATGACCTGTTGGACAAAGACTTGAATGAGATAAAAGACGACCGTGGCGAACCTATCCACCGGCGTTATCTCCTTTCGCTCCAAGATATGGACCGCTCGGCGTATATTTCCCAACTGATAGACGCAGGTGTCAGTACGTTTAAGATAGAAGGCAGACTCAAAGACGAAGACTATGTAACCAACGTAACGGCATACTATAGACAGCGTATAGACGAAGTGATGAAGCAAAAGCACCTTGTTGCTCGCAGCGACCAACACCGCTTTATCTTTTCCTTCACTCCCGACCCCGAACGCACTTTCCACCGTGGCGGCACACCCTATTTTCTTATTAACCGCAGCCGACCTATGGCTAACCACCTCACGCCTAAATCAACAGGCAAGGAGATTGGCGTTGTCATTGGCAGACAAAAGGGATATATAGACATTGTGCTGCACGATGGTGTCATACTCCATAATGGGGACGGCTTGACCGTAGGAGACAAAGGGTTTGCCGTCAATGGCATCCGACCGCAAACGAACGGGCATACTTGGGTCTTGCCTAACTCAATGCCTTCCATACTACCTACAGGTCCTCTGTTTCGCAACTACGATATTGAGTTTGAGCAGTTGCTCAAAGCAGAAAGGAAAGTATATGTGGATATATGTTTGGAGGAAACAGACGATGGTTTTCGCCTAACCTATACCCGCGTGGATAACGGACAACAAGCAGTAGGCGAATACTCTTGCCTGCATCAACCGGCACGCGACACGGACAAAGCCCGCAACACTATTCTCACCCAACTCGCCAAATTAGGGGACACGCCTTTTGAAAAACGCAACATACATATACAAACCAAACAAACATATTTTATTCCCATCAGTCAACTTAATCAATGGAGACGCGACCTGACGGAGCACCTTTAATGGTGTGCAAATACTGCCTTTTATATGAATTGGGGCATTGCCGCAAGCACAACCCGATGAAGAACGAGCCACGACACCTGCGAATGGCTAACGACACGTTGTTAGACATTATCTTCGACTGTAAAAACTGCGAAATGCAAATATGGGAACATAAACAATAATACACAATATGAGAAGAGAAGATTTTCCTATACTGGAAGACAAAGTTTACGGCAAACGTTTAGTCTATTTGGATAACGCTGCCACCACCCAACGCCCACGTGCCTTGATAGAGACTCTCACAGATGCCTACTACCACCATAATGCCAACATTCATCGTGGCGTTCACCACCTCAGTCAAGACGCTACACAAAGGCACGAAGAAGCACGACAGAAAGTGGCAGACTTTATTAACGCACGCTCTGCCAAGGAGATAATCTTCACCAAAGGAACCACCGACAGCCTTAATATGCTCGCTTTCTCCTTTGGTGAAGCCTTCGTCAAAGAAGGAGACGAAGTGGTGGTAAGTCAGTTGGAACACCATTCCAATATAGTGCCCTGGCAAATGCTCTGCGAGAGAAAGAAAGCCAAACTAAAAGTCCTGCCGCTTGATAAGAACCTGCTTATTGATACCACTCAACTGAACAATATCTTGACCAACCGAACACGCATTGTCAGCATAGCACAAGTGAGCAATGTGTTAGGCACTATCCAACCTGTTGAAGACATTATTCGTCTATGCCACCAACACCATATACCCGTATGTATAGACGGGGCACAATCCACACCTCATCTGAACGTGGATATGCAATCGCTTGATTGCGACTTCTTTGTCTTCTCTGCCCATAAGATGTATGGTCCGACGGGCTTGGGCGTGCTATATGGTAAGCAAGAATGGTTAGACCAACTGCCACCTGCAGAAGGCGGAGGAGAGATGATTGAGCATGTCAGTTTTGAGAAAACAACATACAACACCCTGCCATATAAGTTTGAAGCAGGTACTCCCGATTTTATTTCTTCTTGCGCACTGGCTGCCACTATTGACTATATTAACGGCATCGGCAGAGCAGATATATATGACTATGAGCAAGAACTGACATCGTATCTTGAAAAGCAACTTTCTACAATTGAAGGCGTTAAAGTATATGCTCAAGGCAAAGAGAAAGCCGGAGCCGTGTCGTTTAACGTATATCATAACGGACAGCTGTTGCACCCCTTCGACGTGGGTACATTGCTTGACCATCAGGGTGTTGCCGTACGTACCGGACACCATTGTGCCGAACCGCTGATTGACTATCTCGGTGTTCCCGGAACAGTAAGAGCATCGGTGGCTATGTATAATACTCAAGAAGATTTGGACATACTGATAACGGCTCTTAAACGCGCCATCGAGATGCTGATATGAAACGACTATTCTCCTGCTTGATATGCCTATTCGCTCTTGTTCCGCTCATCAAAGCGGAGAAGATACGTATAATGTCATATAATGTGGAGAACTTCTTCGATTGTCGTCACGACACGCTCAAACAGGATTTGGATTATACTCCTTTCGGCACATACCGCTGGACCCCCGCACGATTTAATAACAAAGCCAAACAGATTGCACGAGTAATATGTCAGGGCGGGCAGTGGGACAAGCCTTGTCTTGTGGGTTTGTGTGAGGTGGAGAACGACTCTTGCCTTATACGTCTGCTGCATAATCTCAAACGCTATCCCTATAAGTTTCTTCATAAGGAAAGCCCTGATGTGAGAGGCATAGATGTGGCACTGCTATACGATACCACCCGCTTTCAACTCATTACAAGCAACGCTCTCCAAGTTGATCTCGGCAATACCTACACTCGCGATATACTATACGCTATTGGTAGGATCAATAATGGTGATACACTGCACGTTATGATGTGCCACCTTCCGTCTATGCGTGGAGGAGCAGCACAGAGCGAATGGAAAAGACTACGAGCCAAACAAGTCATACAAAGACAAGTGAATAAAATCCTTCGCTCGCAACCAAATGCTAATATAGTGGTGATGGGTGATATGAACTCCTCTGCCAAAAATGACATCAAAGGGCTGAAAAACAGAATGGTGGAAATAGAAAGAAAAGACAAAGGAACATATAAGTACCAAGGCAAGTGGTCGTGTTTGGATCAGTTCTACCTTTCGCCTTGTATAGACAGTAAAAGTCAAGTCTATATCTATGATGCCGATTTCCTTTTAGAGCCTGACAATAAACATACCGGTTCGCAGCCCCTCCGCACCTTCAAGGGCTATCGTTATAACCGTAATGGATATAGTGACCACCTGCCCATCGTGCTTGACTGGACACTTTGATACCTTTTACAATTAGTACCAAAAAGCATGCTTTTGCGGTCAATAATTCGACAAACACATTCGCAAACCTGACGGGGTAATTTCTAAAGCGAGATAGACCGCTGACTTTCAGCGGTCTATCTCGCTTGTTATGTGATCCATGCAGGATTCAAACCTGCAACCCCCACATCCGTAGTGTGGTACTCTATTCAGTTGAGCTAATGGACCATTTTTACAATATGAAGGACATTGCTTTCTCTCAAAAGCGGCTGCAAAAATATGGCTTATATTCAATCTGACCAAATCCTTACTGCTTTTTTTTGAAAAATCTTACTTATATACTGATTATCAGCCTGCTTTTTTAGGAAGAGATTAGCGAGACTTTTTTATAGAGGGTGTTTTTTTTTATAATAAAAATCGCTTTTTTGTTTTGTGAACAAATACCATACCTTATCTTTGCGCGCTTTTTTGGCATTTAGGACTCTGAAAAGTCCTTACCTTTGCCGCAAGAAAAAAGCAGAACAATATGTTTAACCCTTAAAAAACAAAAGGAGATTCCGCTATGACAGAGAATCCCTCTCTCCAGAACTTCGACTGGGATGCCTACGAACAAGAGAAACAAGGCAAACAAAACGAAGAAGCACAAGCAAAGTACGACCAAACACTCAATGCCATCAAGGCTAACGAGGTTGTAATGGGTACAGTTACAGGTATTAACAAACGTGAAGTGGTAATCAATATCGGCTATAAATCCGACGGTGTTGTTCCCGCTTCCGAGTTCCGTTACAATCCCGATCTTAAGATTGGTGACCAAGTGGAAGTCTATATCGAGAGTCCCGAAGACAGAGACGGTCAATTGGTATTGTCCCACAAAGAGGCACGCGCTTCACGCAGTTGGGAACGTGTTAACGAGGCTTGCGACAAAGAAGAAATCGTTACCGGTTATATCAAATGTCGTACCAAAGGCGGTATGATTGTTGACGTACTCGGTATGGAAGCCTTCCTGCCCGGCTCGCAGATTGACGTTAAACCCATTCGCGACTATGACATCTTTGTCGGTAAAACAATGGAATTCAAGATTGTTAAGGTTAATCCCGAATTCCGCAATGTTGTTGTATCTCACAAGGCTCTTATTGAGGCTGAATTGGAAGCCCAGAAACGCGAAATCGTCAGCAAACTCGAAAAAGGTCAAGTGCAGGTCTTCGGCGCCTTGACCACCGTCTCGGTTACTCCGCCCGCATTGGTGTTTTCC
>CAMVHW010000006.1 GCA_947167395.1 uncultured Bacteroidales bacterium | reverse complement strand
TGAAGTAGCAGTGTATTAAGATGGTCAATGCAGTATTGCGTGAGGTCGATATAGGGTGAGTGGATGTTGGTTTTGACCTCTACGCCAATCATCATAAGAGCCGAGACGAATTGTGTGGACTTCGGGTCGGGTAGGGTGATGGCTTGTTTTGTGAGTTGTTTGCCTTTGACGAGCAGGGGCGGGAAACCTTGTCGGTTAGTGTAAGATATGTCTGCTCCGAGTGTTTGTAGTGCTTCAACGAGTTGTCTTATAGGTCGTTGTTGCATACGTGGCGAGCCTGTCAGCAGCACTTGCAGTCCTTCTTTTTGTGCGCAGTAGGCAGTCAGGAAGCGCATAGCCGTACCACAGTTGTTGAGGTCAAGAGTGAGCAGTTGGCTGTCATTAGCGGCTATCAAGGTCAGGGCGTAATGCAAGGTCTTTATATCGTCTGCCATATCGTTGCTGGTATCGGTAAGCGGTAAAGAATGTACCGCCTGCAAAAGTAGCAGGCGGTTCATTATACTCTTGGATATGGGTAGCGATATGTTATGCATAACTAATTAACCTTGGTGTGGTCAATCAGTTGACAGACGGCAGCACGGAGTAGTCGCGTGAGTAGCGCAGGTGTTGCTCAACATAGCCTTCGTCGTAACTGATATTGACATCCACCACCTTGCCGTCTTGTCCTATATAGGCTTTATAGACGGGATTGACAAAGCCTTTGTATGGAGCGAGGTTAAGTTTCTGATAGCGTGCGAGTATCTCTTGGTGCAGTTCGGGATTGACTTTGACGGCATAGGTCTCTATGAGTTGTTTGGCAGCGTCATAGTCGCCTTCGGAAGTAATGCGTTGTATCTCTTTGAGCAGTTCTCCGAAGAGCAGTCGCAGACCTTCATAGTCGTTGATTTGCATATAGTGTTTGCCGTCTTTTTCGATGATGGCAGCCTCGTTATGTGTAGCGTGTGCGAGAGCCCAGTTGGCTATGAGTTGGCGGTTGCGCATGTGGGCTTCTTCGATGTCTTTACCCGGTTCGATACGTACTAATTGGGTTATGGCACCGTTCATCATCTGTCCGTAGTATTGTGTCTTATAGGCATCTTTATTAGGTAATATACCCAATTCCACCATTTTGGGGTCGGCTATGTAGTAGAGTGCGAACAGGTCGGCACGTGCTTCTTCTATGGCAGAGCCGTGTTCTTTGAGGTCGTCTTTGCTAACGCCGGGCAGGAGTTTGCCGGAGGCATGTCCCAAACACTCGTGCAGGTCGGTATGGCAGTTGTCGGTGAGTGAGCCATAGGTGTTGTGCATCTGTATGTCTTCTTCGTTGAGCATAAACTCTTCTGCAAAGCCGTTGCCTTGTGCAGCCTTATCGTAGGCATCGGTTATGTTTTGTATGGTAACCGACTTGCTGCCGTATTCTTTTCTTATCCAGTTGGCGTTCGGCAGGTTGATACCGATAGGAGTGGCAGGGTAGCAGTCGCCGCCGAGTATGGCTGCGGTTATGACCTTTGCGCTCACGCCCTTCACCTCTTCTTTCTTGTATTGCGGGTCAGTGGGGGAGTTGTCTTCAAACCACTTGGCGTTTTCGGCTAAGATGGCTGTACGCTTGGTGGCTTCGATGTTCTTGAAATTGACTAATGACTCCCATGCACCGGTTATGCCCAACGGGTCACCATAAACCTCGGTGAAACCATTGACGAAATCCACACGGCTTTTGAGGTCTTTCACCCACGCGATAGCATATTCGTTGAAAGTCTGCAAGTTGCCTGTTTGGTAGTACGCAATCAGTTTCTCGATAACAAGTTTCTGCTCGTCGTTTTCGGTATATTGCAGTGCATTGGTGAGGTTCTCAACCACTTTCTCCAAGGCGGCAGAGTATAGTCCTCCCACTTTATACACGCGTTCTTGCACATTGCCTTGTTCGTCTTTAACCAACTGTGCGTTAAGCCCTATCCACAAGGGTTCGGCTGTGGTGTCTTTATGTTGGGCATACCAGTTCTCTGCATCCTGTTGGGTCATACCTTCGCCGTAGTAGTTGCCTGCTGAGTTGGCTATGAGGTCCATACCATCTGTTTGGCACATACGTTTAGCCATCAAAGCGGGGTTGAACATAACCTCAATCACTTCGTCGTCTAATTGTGTGTCAGTTGCTTGAAGTGCTTGCACGAACCATTCGCGTGTGAACTCGGGCAAGAACTTATCTTCGCTGTAATGGTGGTGAATACCATTGGAGAACCATACGCGTTTGAGGTACTTCTCCATAAGGAGGAATTGTTGGTCTTGTTTGTCGGTGTAGTTGAGGTACACGTTCTCCACTGCTCGGCGTATGCGTAGGTTGTATCGGCAGTTCTGGTCGTAGATAATGTCGCGTCCCCACAAGGCGGCTTCGGTGAGGTAGTAGAGTAGGGATTGTTGTTTGAGAGTGAGTGACTCAAAGTCGGGCACTTCGTAACGGAGTACCTCCAGATCATAGAATTTGTCCACGTTGTAATTGATTTTTTGTTCCGGTTGCTTTTTGTTGCAGCCCATCAAGGCTATCGCTGCACAAAAGATAATGGTTAGTTTTTTCATTGTGTATATGTTTTTATGATTCCGTATATTCGTGCCTGAGATTTGGTTTTTCAAGGAGTTATATTCTCTCCAACACGGTCTTCACCAGTTCGGCGATACGGGGTTTATAGTCAGTGTTGGCTGTTTCGGCTTTACGTTGTGCAATGACGCAGCATACGGTCATAGCTTTGTGTCCCATGTGCAGTGCCAAGCCGGCTATGCATGAACCTTCCATCTCGTAGTTGGTTATGCGTTGTCCTTCGTAGCGGAAGTCGGATATACGTTCGTTGATGTCGTCCACGGCAATGGGAACGCGCAGTACTCGTCCTTGCGGTCCGTAGAACCCGTTGGCGGCAATGGTGCAACCACGCATCATATCGTCGCGACCTATACGATTAACCAGTTCCTCATCTGCCTTGACTATATATGGCACGGCGGCTTTCTTGGGGTAGTGGATAAAGTCCACGAGTGCTTTCTCAAAGCCGAGGTCGCTGAGGCGGTCGCGGTCGTGATAGAAAGCCAGCACACCGTCAAAGCCGATGGACTTTTCGCTGATGAGGAAAGTGCCGAGAGGTATGTCTTCTTGCATACCGCCGCAGGTGCCCACGCGCACTATCTCCAAGTGGCGTCGGTCGGCTTTCTCGGTGCGAGTGGAGAAGTCTATATTGGCGAGTGCGTCTATCTCGTTCATCACTATGTCGCAGTTGTCGGTGCCTATACCGGTGGAGATACAGGATATGCGTTTGCCTTTGTATCGACCTGTTATAGTGTGGAACTCGCGACTTTGTACGTTACATTCGATACTGCCTTCGTCGAAGAACGAAGCCACCATATTCACTCTGTCTTGGTCGCCTACAAGAATTATCTTGTCAGCGAGGAACTGCGGTTTGAGGTGGAGGTGGAACACCGAACCGTCATCGTTGATGATCAGTTGGCTGGCAGGGAAGGTCTTCATGCTTCACCTCCTCCGAATGACATAGGTATGGTGGAACCCGGAGCGGGCTGACCTTGTATCTGGATAGTGCCGAACTGGTTCTCGTATTTGGCTACGTTGTCTTGGAGTGCAAACAGCAGTTTCTTGGCGTGTTCGGGAGTGAGTATGATACGTGATTTGACATTGGCTTGTTTCAGTCCCGGCATCATACGAACGAAGTCAATGACGAACTCGGACGAGGAGTGAGATATGATAGCCAGATTAGCGTATGTACCTTCAGCCATTTCGGGTGAGAGGTTGATATTCAGTTTCTTTTCTTCCATAGTATATTGATTTTTTTGTTTTTACCAGTGTTTGGGTTTACGGTATGGCGTTATGAGAATGAGCAGGCTGATGAGTGGGAGCAGGATGTCCCATATAACGATGTCGCAACCTATTTTCTTTACTCCTAATCGTTTGGCAGACAGGTTGATGACCGTCCATCTTATGATTAGTCTTATGAGCAGCAATACGCCTACTGCCATACGTACAATGTCAGTACCGAAACAGAGCAGCAGTACAGCCAACGCATACCAAGCAACTCGTGTCATAGGTTCGGCAGTCAGTCTTATTCGGCTTCGTAGTGTATAGCGAGGTGAAACGCTTAAGTGGCGGCGTTTCTGTTGCCACCAACTCTTCCACGTCTGTTTGGGTACGGACCATGTGAGGCTGTCAGGGGTAGTTACGATGGCGGTGTTTTTGCCTTT
This sequence comes from uncultured Bacteroidales bacterium, assembly GCA_947167395.1. Lineage (GTDB taxonomy): Bacteria > Bacteroidota > Bacteroidia > Bacteroidales > Paludibacteraceae > Colicola. The sequence goes on along the minus strand of CAMVHW010000006.1, from coordinate 22,929 downwards.
GGCGTTATGGTTGACGAGCAGGTCATCATCACCTGCCATCTCGCCGAGGATAGAAGTGAAGCCATGATTAGACAGGAACCACCCCTTCTTATATGCCATATTTCTGCCAACGCCCATATATGGGTGGTGGCACCTTGCTGCTCCGAGGTAGTGCAGACCGTTGAATAGTGTGTCGTATTGTATGAGTCGGTTGAGCAGTCCTTTGCTTGTGAAGTACGCGCCATAGCCTAAAACCACCTCATTATCGGGGTTATTGTCGAAGGTGCGCATTATCTCTTGTATCCACTTGTTAGTGGCGGGGCGGCAGTCGGCATCGGTAAAGAGCAGGTAGTCGTAGCGAGCGGCTTTGATACCGAGCGAGAGAGCCAGTTTCTTGCTGCTGATGATACGTGCTTGACGCGGTACGAACGAGCGTTTGAGGCGGGGATAGTGGAGGGCTATTTGATCCAATACGTCGCGTGTGTTGTCTTCCGAACCGTCGTCCACCACTATGACTTCAAACATAGGGTAGTCTTGGTCAAGTATGGCAGGCAGGTAGTCGAGCAGATTATGTGCTTCGTTGCGTGCTGCGATGATGACTGACACGCCTTTGATATTCGACTCGAACAAGTCCAACTGGTCACCGGCATGCTCAATCTGTGTGTCTATGGTGTTTTTCTTTGCTTTGGGCAGACGTATATATCGCAGGTAGAAGTATATCTGAATAAGCAGAACGAACACCATTCCGCCTATAAGGTAGAGTTGTTCGAGAGGAATATACCGGTTAATGATTAGCATGTTTCTATTTCCTGTTTTCAGTGTTCAAACGCCCTATAGCCACAAGGTTATGGGTATATTGTCCGTCTTTATGTTCGTTGTCGTTTGCCTCGCGTGAGAAAATGCCGTGGTTGTCTATTTGTTCTATTTTCACTCGTCCCGAACAGTGAACCACTCGTTGTGAGTCCAATAGTATGCCCACGTGAGTAATCTTGTCTTTCTCTCCGTGGTTGAAGAAGGCTATGTCGCCTGCTTTGGCGCGGTCGATACTGATGTCGGTTGGTTGCAGGTATTGGTATTGCTCGCTTGCGTTGCGAGGCAGATTGAAGCCGAAGAAAGAGTAGAACACTTGCGTGAACCCTGAGCAGTCCATCCCTAATGCGTTCTTGCCGCCCCATAAGTAGGGAGTGTTGAGGAAGAAACGCAGTGCTTGCAGCATAAAGTCTTGAGTGAGAGGCATAGGAGAGGTGATGACGGCGTTGGGGTCGATGCGGAATTTGGCATTGAGTACGTGGAATGTGCCGTTCAGGTAAGCGGGCAGTCGGGTGCCGGCTGTCAATGGCAGCGTCTGGGCATTGCCCTCGCTCACGGCGTAGGTCATAGGCAGTATGACCGTGGCTTCGTGCCGTTTGTCTTCGTTGAGTTGTTTCTGTTCGCGCTCATTGATGAGGGTTATCATCTTGCTGTCCACATAGCCTTCTTGCTTGTCGTTATGAAGGCGTATATGTGCCCAATGAGGTTGAACGTCCAACACTTCGCAGGTCTCGGCAAAGAGCATTTGAGTTGTCTGCTCCGCACTCTCTCTTGGTTCAGTCCGTACAGGAATGACGCTATGTAAGGCAATGGCTGTTACCATACTTCTTGGGGTATATGTTCGGTTTGACGCGGGTAGTCGATGGAGTAGTGCAGTCCGCGACTCTCGTGCCGTTCAATGGCTTGACGGGTGATGATATAACCTACGTTAATCATATTCCTCAGTTCGCATATGTCTTTGGTGGGTCTGACGCGTTTGAAGAGGTCTTCGGTCTCTTCATACAGCAGGTCAAGGCGTTCCCAAGCACGACGCAGACGCAGATTGCTGCGCACTATACCAACATAGGTGGACATAATCTGTCCCACTTCGCGCATATCTTGACTGATGAGCACTTTCTCCTCGTTGGTCATTGTGCCTTCATCGTTCCAGTCGGGAACACGATCGTTAAAGCCGTATTGTTCGATGACGTTCAGACTATGCTTTGCTGCGGCATCGGCATAGACCACGGCTTCTATGAGTGAGTTGCTTGCCAAGCGGTTGCCGCCGTGCAAGCCGGTGCAACTACATTCGCCAAGGGCATAAAGTCGGTGGATAGTACTCTCGCCGTCAAGATTGACTTTGATACCGCCGCACATATAGTGAGCACAAGGAGCAACAGGGATATAGTCTTTCGTAATGTCTATGCCTATGCTCAAGCATTTTTGGTATATATTGGGGAAGTGGTGACGTGTTTGCTCTGCGTCTTTATGAGTTACGTCAAGGCATACGTGATCCAGTCCGTGTATTTTCATTTCGTTGTCGATGGCACGAGCCACTATGTCGCGTGGGGCAAGGCTCAAACGTGCATCGTATTTCTGCATAAACTCCTCTCCGTTAGGCAGTCTGAGTATGCCTCCGTAGCCTCGCATAGCCTCCGTGATGAGATAGGCGGGGTGGGTCTCGCCTATATGGAAGAGTGAGGTAGGGTGGAACTGTACGAACTCCATATCCTTCACCATTCCTTTGGCTCGATAGACCATGGCTATGCCATCGCCTGTGGCTATATTGGGGTTGGTGGTGGTGGCATATACGGCACCCGTACCGCCGGTTGCCATTACGGTAACGCGACTGAGGTATGTGTCTATCTTCTGCGTGTCAGGATTGAGTATGTATGCACCATAGCACTCTATGTCGGGCGTGCGACGTGTAACGCGCACACCGAGATGGTGTTGGGTGATGATTTCCACTGCAAAATGGTTCTCCAACACGGTGATGAAGGGGTTGTGTCTGACGGCTTCCATCAGTCCGCGTTGTATCTCCGCTCCTGTATCGTCGGCGTGGTGCAGGATACGGAACTCGGAGTGCCCGCCCTCACGGTGAAGATCAAACTCGCCCTGTTCGTTCTTGTCGAAATTGACTCCCCAGTGGAGCAGTTCTTCTATCTGTGCAGGAGCATTGCGAACCACTTGCTCCACGGCTGCCGGGTCGCTCAACCAGTCGCCTGCCACCATTGTGTCGTGGATATGCTTCTCAAAGTCATCCACTTTGGTATTGGTTACGCTCGCTATGCCGCCTTGTGCCTTGGTCGTATTGGCTTCGTCCAAGGTCGTCTTGCAGCAAAGGGCAATGCGGTATTTCTGTTCTCGTGCCACTTTCAAGGCAAAACTCATACCGGCAACACCGCCGCCGATAATGAGAAAATCATATCTTTCCGTCATGCGAAATCTATAATATGGTGAATAGATAAGATACCTATAATAGCCTTTGTGTCAGGTGTTTCGGTAACGGCAAGCGTGGTTATGTTATGTTTGTCCATTATAGCCAGTGCGTCACTGAGCAAGGCATCTTTATGTATATGTTTATACGAAGGGGTCATTATCTGTTCGGCTGTTATGTGCAGGTCGTCATACTTCTGTATGGCTCGTCTCAAGTCGCCGTCGGTGATGATTCCTTTGCAATCGGCTTCTGTTTGTATGTTGCCTTTTTCCTCAAAGACCATAGTCATACCCAAGTGTTTGTCCGACATCTCTCTTACCAATTCGCGGAAGGTGGTGGATAGGCGCACACGAGGCACGGCTGTAGTCATATAGTTCTTTACGCGCCCTAATAGTTTCCTACCCAAGGCTCCTCCGGGATGATAGACGGCGAAGTTCTCGGCACGGAACTGCCTTTTCTCCATCAAACACACTAACAACGCGTCGCCCATCAGGAGCGTGGCTGTGGTGGACGTCGTGGGAGCCAATCCTAACGGACAAGCCTCCTTATCCACGTGTACGGAGAGGGTGAGGTCGCATTGTTGAGCCAACTGCGAATGAGGATTGCCGGTCAAGGCTATCAGTTGGCAACCTATATTGCGAAGCGGGTCTATGACGTTGAGTATTTCGTTGGTGTTGCCGCTATTGCTCACAAGCAGCACCACGTCTTTTTTGTTGATCATACCCAAGTCGCCGTGTACCGCTTCGGCGGCATTGACAAAAATGGATTCAGTGCCTGTGGAGGCAAACGACGAAGCCATCTTATGACCCACTATGCCCGTCTTGCCTATCCCCATCACCACCAACTGACCCTTGCAGTTGTATATCATATCCACTGCACGGTCAAAACTCTCGTCTATACTGTCTGCCAGTTTCTTAAACTCGCTTATCTCCTCACTGAATATCTGTTTGGCACGCTCTGAATATGTCATATTTAGTCCTTGTTTTATTTGCTTACGCATTGCTCTATGCGTATAGCCTGTTCCAGTATGTCTTTTATGTCGCTCAACCTCACTTGGTTGGCTGCGTCCGAGATAGCCTTGTCAGGGTCGGGGTGGGTTTCTATGAACAAGCCGTCAATGCCTATTGCCACGGCTGCTCGTATCAAGTGAGGCACCATAGCACGATTGCCGCCTGTTATGCCTGCTTGGGACGAAGGTTGTTGAACCGAATGAGTGGCATCAAAAACGACAGGATAACCATACTGCCTCATCTCCACTAATGACGGCATATCCACTACCAAGCGACCATAGCCGAAACTGCTGCCGCGTTCGGTAAGCCAAATAGCGTTGTGGTCTTCGGCAGGCACTATACCTGCCTGTTGGCGGGCTGCCACTATCTTGTCTATCGCACCGTGCATATCCCACGGAGCCATAAACTGACCTTTCTTCACATTCACCGTTCTGCCTGTCTTGGCTGCGGCTTGCAGCAGGTCGGTCTGACGGCTCAGGAATGCCGGTATCTGCAACACGTCTGCCACCTCTGACACAGGCTCGCACTGCCAACTCTCGTGTACGTCGGTCAGTATGGGTAAGGAAAAAGTCTGTTTAACTTCTTGAAGAATCTTCAACCCCTCGTCCATACCTAAACCTCGTTCTGACAGCGAGGTGCGATTGGCCTTGTCAAAAGAGGACTTAAAGTACAAAGGGAGTCGCAACTCCCTACATATACTTTTCAGAGTTTCGGCGGTATGCATTACCATATCGCGACTCTCGATGGCGCATGGACCGGCTATGAGAAACATACTCTGTTAGGCTTGATATACTCTAATCCAATCAATGTCAATCTCGCCTATACCGTTCTTCACGCCCTCCGGAATGAAGACGGAAACGGCAGGGAAGAACTTGGTGTTACCTAATGTGTTGTTCTCACGCATAATAACCTGACCATTAACGGTCCAGATAATCTCTCTGTCGGTTATCTGCAAGCCGTAAATCATCCATTGCGACGGCTTCACGTCTTGTAATGTTGCGTCAGCCTCTGTCTTACCTGCCTTGATACTGCCTGACCGTCGGAGTGCATCATCGTTATCACCGGTTGTTTGTCGCCTGTTGCGAGATACAAGGCTGCTGAACAACTGCCCACGGCGCGTACCTTGGCAAGGAATATACCCTTCGATGTTTGGAACTTCTCGGCAGTCTGAATAACATCACCTGTGAAAGAGAACTCCTTATCCACAAAGCCTTTGGTGGGGTGCCAAGCGGCAGCGTGAACCAATTCGGGTTTCGTTTCCACTTTCAGTACGCTATTCATCGTCGAGGTGTTGCGACCTTTGTTGTTGGCTTGCTGCTCGTTGAAGTACGAATGGTCGGTCTTGAGGTTCTTGTTGTTGTAATAGAAACCTGACTGCCAATCGCTTTGACCCATCGTCATCCAGTCCATCTCGTCTGCCCACAGTGTGGAGTAGGCTTCCCATTGGGCTATCTGCTTGGGGTCTTGGGCAAGGAAGAACTTAATATCGTCCGTGGCTGCCAACTGAGTATAACGCTCGTCTTGCTTGCTCTCGGGAGTGGTATACCAACGTTTGGGATTGCGCCAGAAGGCATTACGCTCCTTGAACTCGTCGCTATTGACCAACTCGTCCAACTGCAAATAGTCCTTCACCGGCTTGAGAGACAAACGCCAAGCCTGCGTACGCTTAAATATAGGTTTGTCTTTAACCGAACTGTCTGCTATAGCCAAGTACTTCTGTGTGGAAGGGAAGACCTTGGCACCCAAATAGGTGCGCATTGTTTTTCCTTCTTCAGTATCGCGATACTTACGCTCAAGCAGGTATTTTTTCTTCTGCTGAAACTCAGACGACTCAACAATCTTTTTTAGGTCGTTGTATTCACGCAACTCCTCTGATTGTTCCACTTGGCGATAACGCTTAATGGCATTCTTTACTTCTTCGATGTGCTGCTCAAAGCGGGCAGTGGTCATCGTGTCTTTGCTTAAATTGATAAGACGACTCATACTCTCTGTGTATTGATATGATTGAATAATTCTTCTATTGTATCTGCAAAACAGGGCTTATATTGTTCCACTTCCGGAATAAACTGCAACTTCTTCATCAGGCTTATCTGCTCGCGAAGGGAATTGTAAAATCCTTTGTAATTCAATATATATATAGGTTTCTTATGCTCACCTACCGTGCCGGAAGCAATGACGTCAAACATCTCGTCCAGCGTACCGTAACTACCAGGCAGACATACGAAGCAGTCGGCTTCCTGACGCATCGTTTCTTTCCGTTCGCTCATCGTGCCTACCTCAATCAGGTGGTCGCAGTTGGTCGCTCTGCGACCGGAATAGATAATGCGTTGAGGCACTACGCCTATTATCTCGCCACGCTCATCTTGAAGCAGTGTCTGTGCCGTTTGCTTGAAGGCTTCGCTTACGCGAGTCATCAAACCGCCTGTGGCACCGCCATAAACAAGGCTATGACCGTTCCGTGCAAGCCGGCACCCCACTTGGTCGCCTAATGCTAAATACTCGGCAGGAATACTATCTTTGGCTGAACAATATACGGCTACTTTCATCTATGCGTCAATCTTTGCGTAAGTTGCATTCTGCTCTATGAACTCGCGACGCGGAGCCACATCGTCCCCCATCAACATAGCGATAGTGCGATCGGCTTCAGCGGCGTTCTCTATCGTAACTTTCTTCAGCAGACGATGCTCGGGATCCATTGTCGTTTCCCATAACTGTTCGTCAGACATCTCACCAAGACCTTTATAACGCTGAGTCTTAATCTGCTTCTCGTCGCCATTGCCGTACTTCATTATGAAGTCGTGACGCTGTTGGTCGTTCCAACAGTACTCCTTGTAGTTACCCTTGGAGCACATATACAGCGGAGCCATGGCTATATATAAGTGACCTTGTTCTATCACCTCTTTCATGTGGCGGAAGAAAAGGGTCATAATCAGCGTGGCTATATGAGCACCATCCACATCGGCATCCGCCATAATAATAACTTTATGATAACGTATCTTGCTCAAATTGAGTGCCTTCGGGTCGTCCTCCGTACCAAAGGTGATACCGAGAGCAGTGAATATGTTTCTTACCTCCTCGCTCTCAAACACCTTATGCTCCATCGCTTTCTCCACGTTCAGGATCTTTCCGCGCAGAGGCAGAATGGCTTGGTGTATACGGTCGCGTCCTGATTTGGCTGTACCGCCTGCCGAATCACCCTCCACAAGGAACAACTCACATTCGGCAGGGTCTTTGCTTGCGCAGTCGGCAAGTTTGCCGGGCAGACCGCCACCGCTCAAAGGCGACTTACGAAGCACGCTCTGGCGAGCATTACGCGCTGCTATACGTGCTTGCGCTGCCAAGATTACCTTCTCAACTATCTTCTTTGCGTCCTCAGGATGCTCTTCCAAATAATTGGTCAGTGCTTCGCCTACGGCTGCCGACACCATACCTGCCACCTCCGAGTTGCCTAACTTGGTCTTCGTCTGACCCTCAAACTGAGGCTCTGCCACCTTTACGCTGATAACGGCTGTCAGACCCTCACGAAAATCGTTGGGATCGATAGTGGCATTACCCTCTTTGTCGCGCAACTTGGCTTTCTCCAATAGTTTGCTTTCCTCCGCATACTTCTTCATAACGCGAGTGAGAGCCGAACGGAAACCTGCCACGTGAGTACCACCCTCGATGGTGTTGATATTATTGACGTAGGAATGAACATTCTCGTTGAAATCGCTATTGTATATCATAGCCACCTCAACGGGAGTTCCGTACTTATCCGTACTCAAATGTATAACATCGGAAATGAGAGGTGTGCGTGTCTGGTCTATATAACGAACAAACTCGCTCAAACCCTTCTCTGAATAGAACTCTTCTTTGCGATACTCGCTTGACTTGTTTTGGGCTTCACCCTCTTGCGTGAATAACTGCTGGTGAGTGCGCTTGTCTTTGAGTATGATTCGCACACCGGCATTCAGAAATGCCAATTCACGCATACGATTGGCAAGTATATCCCACTGATAAACAGTCTCTGTAAAGATACTGCTGTCGGGCCAGAAATGTACGTATGTGCCCGTCTTGCCTTGTTCCCAATTACCGGTGGCTTCCTCTTTGCTGATAATATGTACGGGAGCCAAAGGCTTGCCTTTTGCATAGTCCTGACTATGTATCTGACCGTCGCGATAAACCTCCACGTGCATCTTGGTGGAAAGAGCATTAACGCAACTTACGCCCACACCGTGCAAACCACCGCTGACTTTATAACTATCCTTATTAAACTTACCGCCCGCGTGCAATACGGTCATCACAACCTCCAATGCCGAACGATGCTCCTTCGGATGCATATCAACAGGGATACCGCGACCATTGTCCTGAACGGTAATCGAGTTATCAGCCTCTATATGAACCGTTATCTCGTTGCAGTAACCGGCTAATGCCTCGTCTATCGAGTTATCTACAACCTCATATACTAAATGATGTAAACCTTTTTGAGAGATGTCGCCTATGTACATCGCAGGGCGTTTCCTTACCGCCTCTAATCCTTCGAGCACTTGAATACTCGAACCATCATACTTCTCTTGTTCTTCCATTTGTAATACTTATATTCTTTCAAAAAACGCGCAAAGATACACTTTTTTCAAAAAAAAGCGAAAAAACACAGAAAATTCACAAAAAAGACCATTCCGCGTCCTACACACAAGCAATGTTTTGTTTTCTCTATTTGGCAAAAAGAAAATAAAAGCGAAATAAATTGTGTAATGATACACAACAGCCTACCTTTGCCGCAAAACAATAAATAACGTAAAAAAAACATATTTAATAATTTTCAAACAAATTCTTTATGAAAAATATCGATTTGTCACAGTATGGTATAAACGGTGCAACCGTTAAAGCATACAACCCTTCTTACGAATATCTGTTTGAAGAGGAAACCAATCCTGCGCTGACAGGATATGAAAAAGGTCAACTGACAGAACTCGGTGCTGTAAACGTTATGACAGGTATCTATACCGGTCGCTCGCCTAAGGACAAGTACATCGTTATGGACGAGAACTCAAAAGACACCGTTTGGTGGACCACAGATGAGTATAAGAACGACAACCACCCGATGTCCGAACAGGTTTGGGCAAAAGTAAAAGAAATGGCTGTCAAAGAACTCTCTAATAAACAACTCTATGTGGTTGACGCTTTCTGCGGTGCCAATAAAGACACTCGTATGGCTGTCCGCTTTATCGTTGAGGTGGCTTGGCAGGCTCATTTTGTACGTAATATGTTTATCAAACCCACCCAAGAAGAAGAGGCTGACTTCACTCCCGACTTCATCATCTACAACGCTTCGCTCGCCAAGGTGGAGAACTACAAAGAGTTAGGACTCAATTCCGAAACTTGCGTTGCTTTCAATACCACTACCCGTGAGCAGGTTATCCTCAACACTTGGTACGGTGGCGAGATGAAGAAAGGTATGTTCTCTATGATGAACTATTACCTCCCCTTGAAAGGTATCGCCTCTATGCACTGCTCTGCCAATACCGATATGGAAGGTAAGAACACCGCTATCTTCTTCGGTCTGTCGGGTACGGGTAAGACCACTTTGAGTACCGACCCCAAACGTCTGCTTATCGGTGATGACGAACACGGTTGGGACGACAACGGTGTGTTCAACTTTGAAGGCGGTTGCTATGCCAAGGTTATTAACCTCGACAAAGAGTCCGAACCCGACATCTATAATGCTATCCGTCGCAATGCCCTCTTGGAGAATGTTACAGTGGACGAGAACGGTAAGATAGACTTCGCTGACAAGAGCGTTACGGAGAACACTCGTGTAAGTTATCCTATCGACCATATAGAGAAGATCGTTCGTCCTATCAGTGCCGGTCCTGCTGCTGAAAACGTTATTTTCCTCTCTGCCGATGCTTTTGGCGTATTGCCTCCCGTTAGCATACTTACTCCCGAACAAACCAAGTACTATTTCCTCTCCGGCTTTACTGCTAAACTGGCAGGTACAGAGCGTGGTATAACTGAACCTACTCCCACTTTCTCCGCTTGCTTCGGACAAGCCTTCCTTGAATTGCATCCTACTAAATATGCAGAGGAACTGGTAAAGAAAATGAAGAAATCCGGCGCAAAGGCATACCTTGTTAATACAGGTTGGAACGGAACGGGCAAACGTATCTCCATCCGTGACACTCGTGGTATTATCGACGCTATCTTGGACGGTTCCATCAAGACTGCTCCGACCAAGAAGATTCCTTTCTTCGACTTTGAAGTACCTACCGCACTTCCCGGCGTTGATCCTAAGATTCTTGACCCGCGTGACACTTATGCCGACGCTGCTCAATGGGAAGAGAAAGCCAAAGACCTTGCTTCACGCTTCCAAAAGAACTTCGTTAAATACGAAGGCAATGCAGCAGGTAAGGCTCTCGTGGCTGCCGGTCCTCAAATCTGAAAATAGAGAGCAAAAAACTGCTTTTAATCTGCCCTAAGGCTTATATATAAATGACCAATGGCGAAAAGAAAGATGCTGACTAATGATTTGTTAGTTCAGCATCTTTTCTTTTTCGCATTTCCGGGATTAGGTTGATGATTCCTTTAGAAAAGAGGTTATCCCCGTTTATTTATAGTTTGAGACGGAACCCTCTACCAAAACGGCTCCAACTTCTTCCAATCTATATTGCAATAATTTGTCTGCTACGCGCTGTCTATATGCGTCCATAATCAAACGTTTTTTTGTTGAAAAATTAACTATTGTTTTTACCTGTCAAAAACCGCGCAAAAGTACTCATTATTTTGAATATACAATATTTTTGTTTTGAAAATGGACACTGTTTTGTTTTGAATTTGGCTACGGTTTTGTTTTGAATTTGGCTGCTATTTTGTTTTGAATTTGGACAGTCTAAATATGGCAACTGCCTCTTGATTTCGGGCGGTCAGTCGTTGTTTTTGAGTGATTTTTCTTGTTTAGGTTTTGGTTGCAAACTATAAATGACTACATTTGCCGCCCAAATAAGTAAGGTTTTATGTTTAATCGTTAAATTCAGTGTTTATTATGGCTCATTCATCATCAAATGTGTTTGCCGCTTTTCTTGGCGGCGCAATACTCGGCGGCATCGCTGCCCTGCTCTTAACCCCAAAAACAGGTAAACAACTTCGTGAAGACATCGCCAATATGGCTCAAGAGGCTGAAGAAGCATGCCGTTGTCGTTGCCATTGTCATTGTGACGAAGACGTAGAAAACAACCAAGTGGAGGAACAAGCATGAATCTTTCCTTAAACGAAGAATACACATATTTGGTAGAAGACGGTAAGGAATACGGCAAGTCGTGGTGGGAACTGCTGAAAATTACTTTGCTTGATAAGATTTCCCGTATAGTGGGGCTTCTGCTCTTCGGCTTGGCTGTTATCTTGTTCTCGTTTGCTATTGTTGCCGGATTGAGTGTTGCTCTTATCTATGCTCTTAGTCTCTGTATGCCTTCTTGGGCTGCCACATTGATTGTTGTAGCCGTTTGGGTACTTATATTGTTGCTGTTGATTGTTCTTCGCAAACAGATATTCCTTAATCCTGTTATCGGTGCTATTGCTGCTATTCTCTTTGCTGATAAGGCTAATAAGAAAATGACTATTGACACTGTGGCACAGGATATGCAAATGGCTCAATATAAGGTTGCCGAGCAGGAAAAGAACTTGCGTCGTGACGTTTCGCGAGTTGAAAGCAGAGTGAATAGCATTATAGAGCAAGTCAATTCCTTCGGTAACACTTTCCGTCGTGTTCTTAATTTTTTCAAACGCAAATAGCAACCCTTGTTTATGGAGTCAAGACCCTTTACGTTTGACAGAACGGTACGCCTTGTTATTGCAGTGGCATTGGCTGCTTGTCTTTTTGCACTTGCACGTACATTGAGCAGTGTGCTATTGCCTTTTGTAGTGGCTTGGTTCATAGCCTATTTGTTGCACCCGATTGTTAATTTTGTTCAGAACAAAATACGTATCCGCAATCGCGGTTTGGCTGTGGCAGTAACGCTTATTGTACTCTTAGCCTTGATTGCAGGTATAGTAGCCGTTTTGATTCCTCTTGTTCGCCGTGAGGCCTCGTATATGACTCATCTGGTAACTACCTATGTCAAAGACTTTCAGTTCAGTTCGTTTGTACCCTTGGAAGTGCAGGATATGTTAAAAGATTGGTTGCAACAAACGGACATCTCCTCGCTTATGGACAAGGTCAATATAGGTGCCATTGTTGAGAAATTAGGCGGTTATGTGGGAGGACTGATAGGCGGTTCGCTCAGTTTCATTTCCAGTCTGTTTGTGGTCTTTGTATGTTTCCTGTATTTGGTATTCATCTTATTGGACTATAACACACTCAGTCAGGGTATGCGCGAGATGATTCCGCAGAAGTTCCGTCCTGTGGTTAACGGTATACTCAATGACTTGGAGCAGGGAATGAACAAGTATTTCCGAGGTCAAGCCATGATTGCAACCACGGTCGGCGTGCTGTTCAGTATAGGTTTCTTGATAATGGGGCTGCCTTTGGCTGTGGTTGTTGGCTTATTTATCGGACTGCTTAATATGGTGCCTTATATGCAGGCTTTGGGTATTCCTATAACTATGATTCTCGGTCTTTTGCAGGCTGCCGATACAGGTACGAGTTATTGGATTATACTTTTGGAGATTGCAGCCGTGTTTGTGGTGGTTCAAAGTATTCAGGATCTTGTGCTTAATCCTCTTATTATGGGTAATGTCATAGGTATGCATCCGGCTGTTATGCTGCTCTCGCTCTCTATTTGGGGCTACCTGCTCGGTGTGGCAGGTATGATAATCGCCTTGCCGCTCACTACCGTCATCATCTCTTATTACAAGCGATATGTACTTGGTATAGAGCCTGATTTGCCAACGCCTGTCGCGACTGCAAACACAGAGAATGAAAAGACTGATAACGTACTTGTAGTTAACCAACAACCAAACTGATATTATGCATTTTATAGGTATTATTCCCGCACGTTGGGCAAGCACTCGTTTCCCCGGTAAGCCCTTGGCTGTCATTGGAGGTAAACCGATGATACAGAGGGTGTATGAACAAGCAAAAAAAGTGTTGGAGATAGTGGTTGTAGCCACCGACGATGAGCGTATCTATGATTGCGTTATCGGCTTTGGAGGCAAGGTGGTTATGACCCGTAACGACCATACTTGTGGTACGGAGAGGTGTCTGGAAGCCTACCAAAAGATAGCAGCGCAACCGCAGGCTTTTGGTTTGTCGGACTGTTTGTTTATCAACGATAAAGACACCGTTATTATTAACATACAAGGCGACGAACCTTTTATCCAGCCTGAGCAAATATCGGCTGTATGTCAGTGCTTTGATAATGAAAATACTGATATAGCCACCTTGGTTAAGCCCTTTACGGAGCAAGATACACTGCAAGACCTTGAGAACCCCAACTCACCAAAGGTCGTATTCTCCTCTATTGACAGGCGTGCCATACTCTTTTCTCGTAGTGTCATACCTTATCTTAGAGGCATTCCCAAAGACCAATGGCTCTCACAACATACTCATTACAAGCATATAGGCATGTATGCTTATCGTGCTGATGTGCTTGGCGAGATAACTCGTTTGCCTGTTTCTCCTATGGAGAAAGCCGAGAGCCTTGAACAACTGCGTTGGTTGGAGAATGGTTATATAATAAGAATAGCCACTTGTATTACTGCTTCAATAGGTATTGACACACCGGAAGACCTCAATAAAGCCAATGAATGGCTCAATCAAATGACTAAATAATTCATTAAATACCAAAATAACTATGAAATCGCAAACTCCGACTCCACATATAGGAGCACAATATGAAGATATAGCCAAGACGATGATAATTGCTGGTGATTCGCTGCGTGCTAAACTGATGGCTGAACGCTATCTGGATAACCCTCGGCTGGTGAATAACATACGTGGTATGTTGGCTTTTACAGGCACACACAACGGCAAACCCGTTACCGTCATGGGACATGGCATGGGTATTCCCAGTATAGGAATTTACACTTATGAGTTGTTCAATTTCTATGACGTGGAAACAATCATACGTGTCGGCTCGTGCGGAGCAAGACAAAACTATGTTAATCTTGGTGATATAGTGATTGCGCAGGCTTGCTGTACTGACAGCAACTACGCCGCCCAGTATAACCTGCCGGGGTATTATTCACCTATTGCCGATTTCGATTTGTGTCGTCGTGCCGTGGATGCTTGTGAGAAGTTCGGATATAAATACCATGTCGGCAATGTGTTCTCTGCCGATATTTTCTATTGTGAAGACGAGCGTAAAGCCAATTGGACCAAGATGGGTGTGTTGGCAGACGAGATGGAAGCACCGGCTTTGTATATGAATGCGGCGAGAGCAGGTAAGAAAGCACTCGTTATCTGCACCGTCAGCGACCATATACTCACAGGCGAAGCCACTACTGCCGAACAACGACAAAACACCTTCACACAAATGATGGATGTAGCCTTTTCGCTCATCTAATCACTTATGAGACACAGCCTTAATCTCATCACTTATCTTACCGCAATTTTAGTTGTATTGCTGCTCAATGCGTGCAATACAACTAAATTCGTGCCCGAAGGTAAGTACCTGCTTAATAAGGTGAAGATTGAGATTGAAGACACCAAACAAGTTTCTGCCAATAACCTCAAATCCTACCTCAAACAACAACCTAATACTGAGATTTTAGGTTTTTGGAAACTGCAACTGCATATCTATAATACAGCCTCTACCGACACGACCAAGAAAATCGACCGTTGGTGGGCATCTGTTGCTCAACGTACAGGCGAACCGCCGGAGATATACGACTCCCTGCTTACCGTTCAAAGTGCCGTCCAACTGCAAAAAGCAATGCAAAACAGCGGATTCTTTCAGTCGCAAGTAACAACCGACATACAAAAGCAAGACCGAAAAATCAATCTGACATATCACATACACGCCGGCGAACCATACCTGTTGAGGCAACACACAAGTTCGTTCCCCGAGTCGGAACGGCTGCAAGAGATAGCCGATGATGAGAGGCGAACACTGCTGAAAGACGGCAATCTCTTCGATGCCAACGTGCTTGACAGCGAGCGCAAACGAGTGGCTTCGGCTATGAGGCGTAACGGATATTATTATATCCAAAAAGACATCATACGCTATGTGGCAGACACGACTGTGTTTGGCAAGATGGTTGACGTGGAAATGAGCCTTCATCCGATGGTCAAGCAAATGAGTGATTCGGCAGTGAAACAACTATTCACCCAATACACCATCCGCAATGTCTGTTTCCATACCGACTATGACCCCGCATACGTACAAGATAGTACTATGTTGCAGCATAAGGAAGAAGACGGATATGTATATACTTGGGTAGGAAACCGACTGATGCGGTCGAATGCTTTGCGCAATAACTGCCGTATTCGCCCGGGCGAACTCTTTAACGAACGCCGAGTGGAACAGACCTATGAGATGATGAATCAGTTAGGTATAGTCAAGTATGTGGACATAAGTTTTGAGCCGGTGGCAGACGATTCGTTAGATTGCCATATCGTTATGTCGCGCAGCAAACTGCATACTGTTTCCGCCGAAGTGGAAGGCACTTATTCTAATGGCGACTGGGGCATAGCGGCAGGCTTGGGTTATATCAATCGTAACTTGTTCCGTGGTGCGGAGGAACTGCAATTAGGGGTCAATGGCAGTTATGAATGGCGGCAGAACGGCGGTAGAGCCATCGAAGCCAAAGCAACGGCTTCACTCTCTTTCTCCAGCCATATCAAGTTGGTGGCTGCATATAACTACCAGACACGTCCCGACGAGTTTACACGCACCATAGCCAACGCCTCCTTTGGCTACACCTTGCCAAGACTGACACCGGGTTGGACACACTCGTTCAATTTCCTCGACATTAGTTACGTCTATTTGCCGTGGATTAGCAATGAGTTCCGCCAACGCTTTCTCACTAACCAAAACCCGCTTAAATACTCTTACGAGAACCACTTCATTGAGGCTATCAACTATTCGTGTCAGTACAACGGCTATCGTAGCAATCAGCCGGCACGCTCCTATTTCACCTTCCGTGGCTTTGCCGAAACAGCAGGTAACACACTCAATGGTATAGCCACATTGGCTAAAATGGAGAAGTCGGACGGAGCATATAAGATAGGCAGCGTACCTTTCTCTCAATATGCTAAGGTGGATGCCAATATGACCTATAACCAAGTGGTTAATCTTAAACACCGTTTAGTGTATCATTTTGCTGTGGGAGTGGCTATTCCTTATGGCAACTCCTTGTCTATCCCTTACGAGAAACGTTATTTTGCAGGCGGGAGCAACCATGTTCGCGGTTGGACTGCACGTACACTCGGTCCCGGTGCCTATCGCGGAGCCGGAACGCGTATAGACTATGATAACCAAGCCGGAGATATACACCTCGACCTCAGCCTTGAGTATCGCTGGCGTGTATGGAACTTTATTGAACTTGCTGCTTTCACCGACGCAGGTAATATATGGACTATTCGCGACTATGAAAGCCAACCCCACGGAGTGTTCCGCTGGAACGAGTTCTATAAACAAATAGGTTGGAGTTATGGCGTGGGACTGCGTTTGGACTTCCGATTCCTTATCTTCCGTGTTGATTATGGTGTCAAACTCTATGACCCGTCACGTATCTATTACGACCAAAAACAATGGCGTACAGTCGCTAACGGATTAGGGTGGAAAGACGATATGGCTATCCACTTCGCCATCGGCTACCCCTTCTGACGCTTACTTTTTTTCTCTTAAATAGTATCGATAAACATTTTCTGCTTGCGGTTGAAGAGCAATATACCTACAAGCAACAGAACCACCATACAGCCAAAACTGTATGCCAAGCCGGTCCACGAGAACACACCCGCTCCGTATGCACCATACTTAAAGGTCTCAATAAGAGGAGTCAAAGGATTGTATAGCATCAACTGATGGAGTTTGGGATCACTTACATAACTTAACGGATAAACAATAGGTGTGGCATACATCCAAAGAGATACAAAAGTGCCAAATACATTGCTCAAATCACGATACTTGGTGGTCAGCGACGATACGATAAGACCTAATCCCAAGGCTATTCCCGCTAATATAATAACTATAACGGGGAATAAGAGAAGATAGAGATTAGGTTGAAGATTAACGCCGCGAATAACAAAATACAGATAAACAATAATAAACGTACCCAACTGCAAGGAGAAACGGAATAACTTGCTTATAACTTGCGATATAGGCATTACCAAACGAGGGAAATAGACCTTTCCGAACAAACCGGCATTGGTCTGAAAGGCAGATGAGGTGGCTGTAAGGCAAGTGGAGAAATACTCCCATAAGCATATACCGCTCAAATAGAAGACCGGCTGAGGTATGTCATCGGTAGGGATATTGGCTATCCTGCCGAACACTACCATATAGATAATGGTGGAGAATATAGGCGATATGAAATACCAACCCATACCGAAAACCGTTTGCTTAAACTGAACAGTTATATCACGCTTGATAAACAACCATAGCAAATAGCGTTTATTCCACACTTCTTTCAACCCCAAACGAAAACCCTTGTCGCGAGGCTGAATGACCGTTGTCCAATATGTGTCTTGCTTGCTCACTTCCTATACCGTATCCATAAAGGACTTTTGAACCTTGTTAAACAACATCAACCCGAAAATCAACAACAATATGGTAGCCAACACGCTATATCCTATCCATAACCACGAAAACTCACCCGCACCTAACAACGAATACTTAATTGCCTCCATAATAGGGGTAACAGGGTTGATGGACATCAGCAGGTGAAGTTTAGGATCGGTTACCATTGACAGCGGATAAATAACCGGAGTTATATACACCCATAACGAAATTACCTTCGTGAAAATAATCTGTATATCTCTGTATTTAGTCGTAACCGAAGACACTATCATACCGAATCCTACTGCCATCATCGCCAATATAAGCATCAGTACCGGAAAGAGAACCACCTGCCAGTGGAAAGTAATCTCTGTGCCTATTGACAGATAATAGATATAGAATACAAGAAAAATGGCTAACTGAATGGCAAACGACAGCAGATTGACCGTAACTGCCACCAATGGCATTATAATACGAGGAAAATAAACCTTACCGAAGATGTCGGCATTGGTAACAAATGCATTGCTGGTCGAACTCAAACTGGACGAGAAATACCCCCAAACGGATATGCCCAATAAATAGAATAACACGGGAGGAATACCGTCTGTCGGAATCTTGGCTATACCGCCAAACACAGCCACATACACTATGACCGACAGCACGGGAGTGATGATAAACCATAGAGGACCCAATATGGTCTGCTTATATGCAGTACGGAAAGCACGAAGAACAAACAATACGTACATATCACGATAACGCCATATCTCCTTGACATCCAATGTGAGCAAGCGGTCGTTAGGCTTAATGACTAAATCCCATTGTTCTTTATTTGCTTTCTGTTTCATCTATGAATTGATATGGCTGTTATGTCAGCAACAGACTCGTTGGAAAAAGATCGTAATAAATATGCAAATCGATTGAAAAACGCGCAAAAATAAGCGGTTATGTTCGTACATACAACATTTTAATTCATTTTGGGTATCTTTTTTGGTATTATTTGTTCTATCCAACGACTGTCTGATAGCGGTTTAACCAAAACAGCAACGCCTGACTAAAAAGGCGTTGCTGTTTTGTGTAATTGTTCTTAAACGGCTTATTTAGGAATAGTTAGAGTGAATCGTGTGTCATTAGGGCTGATCGTGAGTCCGGCTACATATGAGTGATTAGAGCCGCGCTTACGAGCCTCGCCAAAGCGTTTGAAAGTTTCCCAACCATAACCTTCACCCCACATCTCAACGCGCCAGTTATAGATAAGAGCCTTTTTGATGGCATCCTTATTACCGGTAAGGTTAGTGATATAATTATTATACTCTGTTTCCCACAAGAAGGCATCTTTATTTACGCGCTCGTCGGTAATCTGTTTGAGGTAATATCCGGCTTTGGTATAGTCGCCCAATCGCCAAGCAGCCTCAGCAGCGATAAGATAGAATGACTCAATACGCATATATACGTCATCGCTCAACCATTTATGATCTACATCTTCTTCGTTTGTGGAAGTGTTGTTGATAGCGGAGAAGAATTTTCTATAAGGGCAGTCCCGATACATATATTCATTTTTTCCGGAGTGAAACCACAGCCTACGTTTGTCCCAGTTAGGCATTTGGTCACGCAGTTCTGCATCGATAACTTTGGTATCACCAGCCCAAGCGTATGAATAGGTGTATATATCCACTTGACCAAAGAAACTCTTAAGACCGCCTGATGTCTCTGTTGTCGTATTTACCCCCCATAGCCAACCCGCGTTTTCAACATCGTTGAAGCCGGTGGTTAGCAAGTCTGCATTTTTCAATAGAGGGTATTTGTTGCTATTGATAACCTTCTCGGCATAATTGAGAGCATTGGTTACATATTGGTTATAAACAGCAGGTTGGTCAGCCATATATACGCATTCATTCAAGTAGGTCATAGCCAGCAATCCATATAAGGCATCGCAACTGAGTAGCAACTTATCTTCAGGTATATATGCAGGTGCATGCTGCTCGTATAAAGCGATAGCCGTTTCCAGATCAGTGGTGGCTTGGTTATATACTTCACGCCCTGTTGAGTAGGCAGGCTTAGTGTATAGATTGTCTTCCAAAATGATAGGCAGGGCTTGGTATGTTTCCAACGAACCTCCCAAGTCTTCGCTGCCCACAGCCGGAATAAACCATTTGGCTAATTGGGAATTTATATATCCTCTTAAACCAAGCAGTTGAGCCTTATAGATGTAGTAGTTATCGTCGGTTGTGTAATGCTCGTTCAAATGTTTGAGCAAACTATTGGTATTTGTCAGGATTTCTTTATAGTGAGTCCATATAACACTTGCTCGATTAGTAACATTCATTCTCTCGTCCTGAAAGAACCAACCGTAGTTACTGCCGATAAGAGCCATATCGGAGGCGTAAAAGTCTCCATAGATATCAAAACTGCGTTTGCCAAACTCATCGTGTGCAGTACCTGATTGTGTATTCAGTTCTTCGTATAGGTCAAGTATAACGGAGTCATTGATTATTCTGTCCTCATATTTGGGGGCAACCACGTGTATCTTACATTCTGCTTTTGCGCCGTTTGTTTCAGTACAAGTAATGGTTGCATCACCCAAGGTCGTCCCAACTACATAACCATAATTATCAACGGTGGCAATATCTTCGTTGGAAGAAGTATATGTATATTCTCCTAATGCTGTTTGGTTGATTGGTTCTAAATATATTGTGCTGCCGAACTCTATTGTTTCTTCGGTGTGATTGAGAGTTATATTAGTTATAGGTGTCTCATTACCTGTTATATGATCGGTAATCAGTCGTACATAAAAATCTAAAGTTGATTCCGAGTAGTAACCCAATACGACTCTTCTTGTATTATAGGCTATGGTAAATGAAATAATACTATACAAATCCTTTTGTTTGTCAAATAAGGTTGAAGTCCAGTAGTAAGCATAATTTCTGTTCCTGTCATACACAGGCAAGAATACAGCACCCGCATTTTCCATCTTTTCCCAGTCGGAGATAGTATATGTATTAGGCCAAGTGGTAATGGCAGTAGTATCCAACCACATGTATGGAGTAAGGAAGTACGCATCCTTACTATCGGCAAATGAGTTAAAAGAAATATCAGTAGGTTGAATATAATCATCAGGTAAGAGTATCAGTCCTTGAACGTTGTTAACATATCCTGCACCGCAAAGCGAGGTGGCATTGGGACGTTGACTAATAATATATTGCCATTCTGCTCGTGTAGGCACACGCCATAGCCCTCTCTTGTTGCCACCATCTGTGATAGGCACATTAAACATATTCCACAGGAAGTAACTATAATAGCCGGAGATAGTGGTGGTATATTGGTAAGGCGCAAAACGATACTCCTGTGTTGAGTTGTTCTGTTGAAGATTGCCTTTTGAGAAGCATATATAGTGATTGTCGTTTAGATAAAACTTGCCAACCAGTTCGCCCTGTACATCAGCATCTGACAAAGCAGATGCTGATGTATAACGATTACCGAGTGTAATGCTATCTATATTACTAATAGTTTTTTCATAAACGACCTCACCATTACGCCATACTTTTTGTATGTAATCATCCTGTGCAAAGGATGTATTGCATAATAAACTCAACAATAGTATGAACGAACCAAGAAGTTTTTTCATATTCATTTAGTTTTATAGTTTATTTTCTTGGGTTGGGTGAGGATGATAGGTTGTGTTTTGTTATCTGTTGAGAGTGGGAGCATTTTCGGGCGGGCTTGTTGCTCGGGAGCAAGGCGAAGAGGTGCGTTGTCCGAAGTGTGTTTGTAGTGAACAACAGGCTCAAAGATGAACGACTCGCTATTGAGAGTGTATTCGTAAGTAATCTCATTAACGTCAATCATCAGACCATTGATAATATCGTTGCCACCCATCGGGGTAAGGTACATATCGCAGGCGGTAACATTATACATATACTTATAATTACTTCCACTCTCTAAATAGAATGCTGCAGCCGTAGGAATGGCTTTCGGGAAATAGGCATGGGAGTATTGATTAGTATATGTGTTAAACGTATATTTAGTGGCTCTTGCGCCTGCAAACATTACGGTATCTACCCAAATCATATTTTGGTAGTACATTTCATGGTTCTTTTCATTCAAATAAGTAAGTGCAGCCTTAACCTTTTCAATGGCTTCCGGTTCTCTTTCCTTATTGAATGCTCCTGACACCATATAATGTGACTTATTAGCAGCATAACCTGTACTCCAAGCACCGTCGGTTACTGTTCCTGCACCCTTGAATCCGCGGTCATCATTCAAACCTTCGACAGCATAGTATGCTTTAGCAGGGAAAGATACGACATAACCTTCGGATGCACCGTCCATTACTTCATCATCATTAAGATACAAACCGTCTGAATAAAGGTCAACTCGAGCATCAATAAAAATAGCACGAAGAGCAACTTTCTTTCCGTCAACGGTTGCAGAGAAAACACTATCCACGGTATCGCATTTAGCAAGATCCTCATCGCCTAAGTAACAGTTTACAGTGGCTTTGGTGAAACTGATTGCTTCCCACTCACTCTTAACGCTAACCTTGCAAGTGGCGGTGAGGTTAGTAGTGGTTTCGGTAACGGTGATAATAGCCTCGCCTTGGGCAACGGCTGTAACTGTTCCCTCTTGATCGATAGTTGCCACGCTCTTGTCGGAAGATGTCCAACTGTATTTACCTGCTTTACCCGTGTCGGTTCTGACTACTAAACGTTCTTGCTTTCCTACAGCCATAATAACTTCCGTCTTATTCAACAATATACTGCTTATATTTATCGTGTGAAAAGTAATACTATCTATATTGCTAATCAAATCCATATATATGGGTTCTCCGTTTTGCCATATACGCAAATGGGTGGGAGCAGTTTGTGCCGACAAAGAAGTGCAAAGTGTAAAGAGACTGATAAACAATGAGAAAATATATTTTTTCATATTCAAAAGGTATTAAAAGGTGAATTATTGTTTGATAAACTTAACTGTTTGAGCATTCATCAATATCAGATATGTGCCTTGCGGCAGGGAGGTAACGTCAATGGTATTGACTCTCTCGGTAGCCGTATGAGTAAGCATAAGGTTGCCTTGCAGGTCA
>CAMVHW010000005.1 GCA_947167395.1 uncultured Bacteroidales bacterium | reverse complement strand
GGTGGGGTTGTTCTTGTATGTTTTGTTCCAACAGTCGTGCAAATCGTTCGGTTATCTCATATTGTTGCGTTTGCTTGGGGTTGAGAGTGATGAGTATAGCGTGAACGTTATATTTTCCTCTTTCTACTTGCGTTATATAAAGGTAGCAAACGGCGTTATCCCATTTACGGCTCAACACTTCGCTGCCCCCGAGAAAGGCTGTGTCTTGATTGAGGAAGGTTGTCCAGAGGTAAGCGTGTCGGGGCAACACTTTCTGGTCGCTGACCATACCGAGTACTACCCTTTCGCCTGAACGATTGATAGCGAAGAGTCGTCGAAGGACATCGTTTTTCTCTATACCGCTTCCCTCTCCGCTAAATCGCTCACGAATGGAGAGCATCAGACGGTCAAAGGTTTTGTTTTTCAGCCGTCGATAGACGTTATACTGCTTTATCTGCTTGTCTTGAAAGCGGTTGTGTAGGTCGGTTATCCATTCCCAGTTGCCGAAGTGCCCGAGCATAACAAAGACCATTTTCTTCTCGTTTACCCATTGTTCTATTTCGTCGATATTGTCGATGACAAGGTGTTCCGCCATTTGCTCTTCAGTGGCACTATATGCCCATAGTATCTCCACCAATAGGTCGGAAAAGTGATGGTAGAATTGTTTCTCTATTTGCTTTCTCTCTTTGTCGGTTTTGTCGGGGAAAGAGTTGTTGAGATTCAGTCTTACCAACTTACGTCTGTATCTGACCACATAATAGGCAAGCGGATAAATGAACAGATCGCTCAATACGTATAAGGTATTAAGGCTCAAACGACTGAAAAGAGCGACTATCCACTTCATCATATTATATATTGATAAAGAGGTAAATCAAGTACAGAATGCCGAAAGAGACGGGAGTAGCCACGAGCATACTGTCAAATCGGTCGAGCACACCTCCGTGTCCCGGAAGGAAGACACCTGAGTCTTTGACCCCTGCTGCTCTTTTGACGGCACTCTCTACAAGGTCTCCCAGCACTGCCATAACAGCAATCAGCAGTGTTATGCCGCTCATTATGACGTATGACATTGTATTCTCGTCATTCAATTCTATTTTCCCTCCCCATCCGATAGCGACAAAGAGGCAACCGAGAGCCATAGAAGGAATCAGTCCTCCCACCAATCCTTCCCAACTTTTTTTTGGGCTTAAGCGGGGAGCCATCTTATGGTTACCGTTTTTGCGTTTGGCGGTCAATACTCCGATGAAATATGCAAAGGTGTCGTTTATCCATACGGTAATGAAGGTCATAAGCAACATATAACGACTTGATTCGTTATACGCACATAAGGACATAAGGACAAAGGGCAGAAGAATCCACAACTGACTTATCAATATGTCTCCCCAATTCTTCGTAGGATTATCATACTTCATAGTGGCTATAAAGTATATAAAGTCAATGGCGAGCAGAACGAATATAAAAAGGCAAATCAGTCCTGCGTCCATAATAAGCCTAAAGGTCTGTTTAGGTTCGATTATTGACACATATTTGGTAATAGTAATTGCCACAAACAATACTACGGCTATAATGATAGTTGTTATTTTGAGTTTTTTAGGTGTGTTTTGCAGTATGAGAAACTCCCTTATTCCCATAGCAATCATAACGAGCATAATAGCATCGAAGGCATACTGACACCAAAGGAGCGAGCCGATGACGGCTACTCCGTAGATAAGCCCGAAAATGGAGCGTTTAGTCAGTTCAGACATATAGTTTTCCCTTTTATAATTATTTCTAACTGATTATTCTTCATACCATCCCTGCTCAATACCATATTGGAGTTCAGCGTCCATAATGATTTGCAGTTGGGAGGGAGTGAGCGGTGAGCATTGTTTTTGTTTGGCAGCCTCACCTACTGCTTTGATTAGGTAATTAAGTTGTTCGGTATCGTCCACCTCTCCGTCGAGATAAGTCATCTCTCCGTTATCAGCCACCTCCACCAGTCCTGCTTGTTGCAGGAAGTCGTCCATAGCGTCAAGAACAAAAAGAAGGTCTTGCTTGGTGAGGTGCTGTCTGTCTTGTTGGGGAATGAAGTTCCACATCCATTCCAATTGCTCTTTCTCATCGGGTTCGAGCAGTGAGAGTTCTATATTATTGTCCATAGTGTTGCTGATTAGTTGTTTGTTTTGAGCCAACGGTCGAGCCAGTTGAAGAATGTTCGTTGCCATAGTATGCCGTTTTGCGGTTTGAGTACCCAGTGGTTCTCATCGGGGAAGATAAGCAGTTCGGCAGGAATGCCTCTCATCTTGGCAGCGTCATAAGCCGCCATACCTTGATTGGCAAGTATGCGATAGTCTTTCTCGCCGTGAATACAGAGAATTGGTGTGTCCCATTGGTCAACGAACTTATGCGGCGAGTTGGCAAAGGTGTTTTGTGCGATAGTATTGTCTTTGTCCCAATAAGCACCGCCCATATCCCAGTTGGCGAACCATTTCTCCTCTGTTTCAAGATATTGCATTTCCATATTGAATATGCCGTCGTGAGCGATGAAGGCTTTGAATCGTTTATTATGGTGTCCTGCGAGCCAATAGACGCTGAATCCGCCGAAAGAGGCGCCTACGCAACCCAAGCGGTCTTTGTCTATGTATGGCAGGCTGTCGCAAGCCTCATCGATAGCAGTGAGATAGTCGCGCATACACTGACCACCATAGTCGCCGCTGATTTGCTCGTTCCACTCCTTGCCAAAGCCGGGCAGACCACGACGGTTGGGAGCAACAATAACATAGTCGTTGGCAGCCATCATCATAAAGTTCCAACGGTAAGACCAGAACTGACTGACCGGACTTTGCGGACCACCTTCGCAATAGAGCAAGGCAGGGTATTTCTTGTTCGGGTCGAAGTTGGGAGGCAGTATGATCCAAGTGAGCATTTGCTTGTTGTCGGTTGTTGTTTGCCAACGCGGAATGACCGTCCCCATCGTTATTTGGTCGTAGATGTTTCTGTTCTCAAAGGTGAGTTGCTTAATGGTCTGATTACCTATACGGTCGCTTTGCCATTTATAAATCTCGTTGGCTTCGCACATAGAATGACGCAAGCAGTATAGTGTTATACCCTCAATGTCCATATCGGCAAAGGAGCGTACAAGCACGAAGTCGTATTGTCCTTCGGTGAGGCATTGGCGCGTACCCCCAAGGTCGGTCATATACATCATTGTTGTGCCGTGCCATACGGCAGAGAAGACTATACGGTTGTTGTCGTACCAATAGAAGTTGTCAACGGGTGTATTGAGGTTTTTGCTCCCTTCCGTTTTCTCTCCCGTTTGCAGGTTATAGAGCATCAGTCGTGTTTGGTCGCTTTCGTATCCGTCTCTTTCCATACTGAGCCAAGCGAGGTGATTACCGTCCGGTGAGAAAGCCGGATTGAGGTCATAGCCGCCAATGCCTTCGGTCAGGTTGATTTCAGTGCCGTCGGCTATGTTATAGAGATAGATATCAGAGTTGGTGGAGATGGCATAGTCCATTCCTGTTTTCTTGCGACAGGTATAGGCTATCTGCTTGCCGTCAGGCGACCAGTCTAACTGCTCCACTCCGCCAAAAGGACGCATCGGACTCTCAAAGGCAGTGCCGGACAAGATATTCTTGGCATTTTTGATATAGACGTGTGCCATCTGTGAGGGATTCTTATATATGACCTCTATGTCAGCTATGAAGGGTTGAGGTGCAGTTTCCACCCATTCGTCCCAGTGCTTGTACATCAGGTCGTCCACCACTCTACCGGAAGCCAGTGGCAGGTCGGGGTACTTGTCGGCAGTGGAGGCAACTGTTTTGACGGCTGAGATAAGCACTACCTGCGAGCGGTAGGTGTTGAGCAAGAAGCCTTCTATCTCATCGTCATAGCCTTCCACAGCCACGTCGCGTTTGTTTTGGCGTATGCAGAAATGCCCGCCTTTGAGGTAAGCCAACACACCGCTGTTGCCCCACCACTCGGGTGAGTTACCCACGAACTCGTCCAGTACGACCAGACCCTTGTCCGGGTCTTCCTCGCATATCCGAATCCACGTGGTGGAACGATTCTCCTCAACGCTGTAATAACTGACAGTATAGGCTATCAGTCCTGTTTCTATATCCACCTTGACTTCCCCTATACGTCCCATTGCCCATAGTGCTTCGGGGGTAAGACGACCGCCTTTAATCTCTATTTGAGGTTTGGTAACAGGAGCCTTATCTTTTTGCTCCGTAGTTTGATCAATTCGCCCGCAAGCGACTCCTAATAAGGCAACTGCAGCCATAATAATAGTTTTTTTCATATATGAGTTCCTTTTGTTGAACAAGTGCCAATGGAAGAAAGGCTTTTCCTTCATACGAGGAACAATCGGATAGAGCAAGGTGGTAGCCACCACACCTGCTATCGTTCCACCAAATATATCCAAGAGAAAATGCTGACTGAGGTATATACGTGAGTAAGCACCTAACAAAGCAAAGATGAAACAAGTAAAAGGAATAAGAAAATAAATCAATACTCTTAAATGCAATATCCGGCTACGTTGACCACTATTTGGAAATGTTCGGAAACGCTGAGCCACATAGTCGGTAAGCATAATACTCAACACAAGGAAGAATGCAAAGAAGGTGGCAGTATGACCGGAAGGGAAAGAGAGCGAATGGCTCAATCTGACTCCATCCACAAAGGGCAACTGAACATCAGGATAATTCTCGGCAAAAAACTTATACGGTCGGTCGGCATTATACAGATGTTTAAGCGGTTGCACGAATACCAAACCTGACACGAGCAACGAAGCCAACATATATATACTCCACCCTGCCTTATAGAAAAGCAAGAGGAACACACACACGTATGGTACCCATTCGCCGACATAGGTATAGTAGCGAAAGAAAAAGTCCAAGAAAGGCGTATGATACTGATTGAGCCACAGGTGAATATCCGCCTTGGGGTATGTAAGCAACACCCAACCCGCTATAAGCAAAAACACGAGGGTTAAAGCATAAAAAGGGGCATTATGTTTGAGCATCTTATCTGACATACTGACCGTTGAGCTTATATGTATCTTGATTATTAAGTATATATATATTGCCGTTGAGGATTATTTTCTTTGATTCGCTATGTGTATGTGCGGACAAAGACGATTGATTAAATACTTCCGTAAGAGCAGTGGAATGAGAGGACAAGAGCAGATAGAGTTCCTGCAAGCAAGCCCGTTGAGCCGTGCTGCCACCTACTGACTGAACTTTGATTGAGCGTGTGCCGGCAGGAATGGTAACCACATAATACTCCTCATTGCGCGTTTCCTGCTCCACCGTTTCCTTAATGCTTTCCACTATGTTGTCGTCGGCAGAAATGTCCAACTGCATACTTGTTGAGGAATTGAAAGGCGAAGCCCGCAGAATGAGATATGCCGATTCGGTAACCGACAGTTGGTCAAACTGCACAAAGCCGTCGGTTGAACTCGCTCCCAACACCACTGCCGCCGTGCCATTACCCTTGACCTTATCGCTGACTATGGCATTGGGCACGGCTTTGAGTGCGGACAAGGAAGTGGAAGGAAGACTAATAAGTGTGTCAAAATAGCAATCTGACATATTATCCGGACAGAAACAATAGGGCTCGCGCTCCGTAGGTTCGTAACTCGTATCTTCCGTACAATACAAATCAGCAAGACGCACCTGCTCACCACGTTTATTTCCCCATATATACTCCACTAAATCAGGATAGTCAATATACGGGTTGCGGTTGTGCTGAATAGACGATATTATATGTTGTCTGTTTATCTCCTTCTCGCTGACGGGGTCTTGTCTGTGCCAAGCCAATAAGAGGTCTTTCAACCACGGCTGAAAGACAAGATAATCATCATTCGTCAGATATGCGCTATATTTATCAGCCCACGTAAAGTCTTGATAGGCAGTAACTATATAGAAATATGCACGAGCGAAGTCGCCCTTGTACTCGTCCGCCGGTTCATACACACGATGCTTGGGATGTCCCTTCATATAGCCCTGACGAAGTGAGCCGTTGTCGAACTTGACTATACTATCCACTATGCCGGGAGGGAAGTCGCTCTTTCCCGTCTGATTAGCGCGAGCATCGGAAGGGTTAAGGTGGTAGAGGTCTTTGTATGCGTCATTATCTGCTCCGCCCCACCACGACTTGGGAAAACAATGCTCGATGTTCAGTCCGCAGCCCGACTCGCCAGGTGTATAGGGGTAGTAACGAACCGAATTGCTGTACATATCCCATACCGTTCCTTCATCGGTCAGGTCGGTCAAGGGAAAAGCCTGCCATGTACCATAGGCTTTCAGGTCGCCTTTTTTCCATTGCGGAGGGTTGTTAGTGGAGTGATATTGAGTCGTACCATATTGATACCTCACGCCTCCGTGTATGGAGTCATACAAAGCGTCTTTCAGTGCTTTGTCGGACTTGCCGTCTATATGGTCATAGTACTTCGGTCGTATAGGCTCTGCCGACAACAACAGAGATACACACAACAAGACAAACAAGAAGTTATAACGGACGGACATAGGGTTATTGCTTTTTATTAACCAACCACATAAGCACATTATAAAGTACATACCATAGTATGCAACCCGTACCGCTGAACAGGAAGAACCCTAACTGACCGTAACGACAAGCACGAACTATGCAGAACACGATGATTATGAGGCAACCGATGAGAAAGATATACCTTGTCTTATTGTTGCTCCATTTGAGGTCGTGGAACTTAAAAGACAGCATAGGCAGTTCGCACACCAGCAGATAGCAACTCAGAATACTAAGAGCAAGCAACAGCCACGGAATGCAGTCTATAGTGACTCCGCCTACCGTAACGGGTGCTGTCATAGCCATCGGCATAGAGGTTATTCCGCCCCAGAAAAGGGCATTGGCAGGAGTGGGCAGCCCTATAAACGACTCTTTCTGCCTGACATCTATATTAAATTTAGCCAACCTGACAGCCGAGAAAGCAGCCATCAGCAACACTATGACACTCCACCAACCGACCAAGGGTTTGAGATAGCAGAAAAGCATCATCGCCGGTGTCAAACCGAAGGTAATGTCGTCAGCCAACGAGTCCATCTCTACACCCATAGGTCCGCTCACACCAAGACGACGAGCAGCAAAACCGTCAAAGTAATCGAACAAAACGCCTGCCAACATAAACAAAAAAGCATATACAAAACAGCCCTGCGTGGCAAGCCATACGGCTGCACAACCGCACAAGAGATTGCAACAAGTAAGAGCGTTGGGAAGATGACGAAGGATTTTCATAACTATGTTCATTTATCTGACTGTGGTAAAGACCTTTGTACCACAACGGTTATTATTATCGACGGTATGCAACATACCATCACAAGCCAAAAGAAATCTATATAACCCATCTTTTCCTGCAACCAACCGGCTATCAGTCCGGGCAACATCAAACCCAAAAACATAAATGCCGTACAGAGCGAGAAATGAGAGGTTTTGTGCTCACCATTGGCGAAATACATCATATAAAGCATACAAGCCGTGTAGCCCAAGCCGTAACCAAACTGCTCCACACCAATACAAGCGATTATAATAGAGTGAGAAAGCGGCTGACAAATAGCCATATAGCAATACACGGCACAAGGCAGAGTCAAACACAGACACATCCACAACATCACCTTCTTCAAACCCAACCTGCTGCCTGCCAATCCGCCTATAATACCTCCCAACAACATCATCACCACGCCAAAACCGCCGTAGAACTGTCCAACTTGCTCAATGGTCAAACCAAGACCGCCCTTTTCCATCGGCGACAGGAAAAAAGGCACACATAGTTTCAACAATAAGGCTTCCGGCAAACGATAAATCAACATAAAGGCTATCGCCAAACCTATGCCGGGCTTGCGGAAAAAGGACAATAAGGTAACACCTATCTCACCCCATACCTCTTTGGCAGTCTTACGCTCGCTGTTCTCCTGCTCCACCTTTGGCAAAGCAAAAGCATGCCACAGGCTGATCAATGCCAACAAAGCCGAACAACCTAACAGCACTATAACCCACGACCGCGATACCGACGTACGGATACTCCAACCGCCTATCGTTATACCTTCCTGCAAGGCACCAACCAAGACCAACAATATAGACTGGCAAAAGATATTGGCTATCTTATAAAAAGTGGAGCGTATGCCCACAAAAGCCGACTGCCGCTTCTCGTCCAAAGCAATCATATAAAAGCCGTCAGCGGCAATATCGTGAGTAGCGGAAGCAAAGGCAGTGAGAGTAAAGAAAATTAGAGCCAAGGTAAAATAGCCTTTGGGGGCAAGCAGAGCCAGCAGAGCCACGCATACAACCATAAAGAATTGCATAAGCAAGACCCACCACCGTTTGGTTCGTATAACGTCCACAAACGGGCTCCACAGCGGCTTGACTATCCACGGGAAAGAGATTAAGGAAGTAAACAAAGACATTTTGCCGAGCGGCATACCCAACTGGGTGAACAAAGCCACACTGACACTATTAACTATAAAATAGGGCACACCCTCCATAAAATACAGGGTAGGCACCCACGCCCAGGGAGAGGGACGGTTTTTCGATTTCATCTGCATATATTTTTTCGGCGGCAAAGATATGTGTTTTGTTATTCACATACAAACAAAATTTATTTATACCATTTTTAAGCGATTACAGGCTGTCGGCATTCATTTTCGACAGGGTATCGAAAATGAACGCAAAATGCGAAAAATCGCAAAAAAATGCCCTCTATTTGCATATTCCGGATTTTGCACCTACTTTTGCGCGAATTTTATATCACATTATTTATTACTTATGGCTGAAGACAGAATTATTCCGGTAAAGATTGATGAAGAAATGCGCTCGTCTTACATCGATTATTCAATGAGCGTTATCGTTAGCCGTGCCCTGCCTGACGTAAGAGACGGCTTCAAACCCGTTCACCGCCGCGTTCTGTTCGGTATGAACGAATTAGGAAACACCAGTGATAAACCTACCAAGAAGAGCGCACGTATAGTGGGTGAAGTTATGGGTAAATACCACCCTCACGGCGACTCCAGTATATATGGTACTCTCGTCCGTATGGCTCAGCCGTGGGCTATGCGTTATTGTCTCGTGGACGGTCAAGGTAACTTCGGTTCGGTGGACGGCGACGGTCCCGCCGCTATGCGTTATACCGAGGCTCGTCTGAGCAAACTGGCGGAAGAAATGCTGCGCGACATAGAGAAGGACACCGTGGATATGCAACTTAACTTCGACGACACCCTGCGCGAACCGGTTGTTCTCCCCTGCCGTTTCCCCAACCTGTTGGTCAATGGCGCAACAGGTATAGCCGTAGGTATGGCTACCAATATGGCTACCCATAACCTCGGCGAAGTGATTGACGGCTGCGTTATGTATGTCAAACGCCAAATGGCAATAGACGAAGCCAAAGCCAACGGCACCGAACTGCCGGAAGACATAACGGTGGAGGAACTGATGCAAGCCGTTAAAGGTCCCGACTTCCCCACCGGCGGTACTATCTACGGCTACCAAGGCGTAAGAGACGCTTTTGAGACAGGACGCGGACGCATAGTCATTCGCTCCAATGCCGACATAGAAGCCGACTCCAACGGACGCGAACACATACTCATTACCGAACTGCCATACGGAGTGGTAAAGAGCGACCTCGTAAAGAAAATAGCCGACCTCGTCAGCGAAAAGAAAATAGAGGGTATTAGCGACATCAGCGACCAATCAAAACGCGACATACGTATAGTGATTGAACTCAAACGCGATGCCAATGCACAAGTGGTGCTCAATAAACTGTATAAGTTCACCGACCTGCAATCCTCCTTCTCCGTCAACAACATAGCCCTCGTCAAAGGTCGTCCTATGTTGCTCAACCTCAAAGACCTGATTGCCAATTTCATAGAGCACCGTATGGACGTGGTTACACGCCGCACCAATTGGGAACTACGCAAAGCCGAAGAGAGAGCACATATATTGGAAGGCTTAATCATCGCCGTTGATAACATAGACGAGGTGGTGCTTATCATACGTGCCAGCCGTACTCCCCAAGACGCACAAACCAACCTCGAAGAACGCTTCAATCTTGACAATCTCCAATCGAAAGCCATTGTGGATATGCGTCTTAGCGCACTCACCGGACTGCGTATTGACGAACTCAAAAACGAGTATGCCGAACTGCAACAACAGATAGAGCACCTCAAAGAGTTGCTCGGCAGCGAGATAATGCGTTATGAGGTCATCACTACCGAATTGGAGGAGATTAAGACCAAGTATGCCGACCCTCGTCGCACGCAGATAGTGAAGATGGCGACCGAGTTCAACCCCGAAGATATGTATGCCGACGACGATATGGTCATCACCATCTCCCACCTCGGCTACATCAAGCGTACACCGCTGACCGAGTTCCGTCAGCAAGGAAGAGGAGGTATAGGCTCACGCGCTTCCGCTTCACGCGACGAAGACTTCATCGAGTATGTTCACCAAGCCTCTATGCACTCCACTATGCTCTTCTTCACTGCCAACGGAAGACTCTACTGGCAGAAAGTATATGACCTGCCGGAAGGCAACCGTCAGTCCAAAGGACGTGCCATACAGAACATCATCAACCTCGAAAAAGGCGACAAGGTATGTGCGTTCATTAACGTCAAAGGCTTGAATGACCCCGAATATGTACAGAACCACTATCTTATCTTTGCCACTCGCAATGGTCTGATGAAGAAGACCACACTTGAGTCATACAGTCGTCCGCGTGCCAACGGAATCAACGCCATAGGCTTACGCGAAGGCGATGCTCTGATTGGTGTTACTATGACCGACGGACAAAGCCAAATGCTCATAGCCTCCTACAACGGCAAAGTGGTACGCTTCCCCGAAAATCTCGTGCGTCCTATGGGCAGAACGGCTTCGGGCGTGAGAGCAATAAAATTGGACGAAGATGGCAAAGACAGAGCGATTGGTATGATTTGTGTAGAGGAAAATAGTGAGAAGACCGTACTCGTCATTTCCGAAAACGGCTTTGGTAAGCGCACACGCCTTGACGATGAAGACGGCGAACCCGTATATCGTATTACCAACCGCGGCGGTAAAGGTGTTAAGACTATGAACATAACCGACAAGACAGGTCAGTTGATAGGACTGCACGCCGTGGACGACAACGAAGACCTTATGCTCATCACCAAGTCCGGCACTGCCATACGTATGGCTATGGACACCATAAGAGTAATGGGACGAGCAACACAAGGCGTCAAACTCATAGAACTGCAAAAACGCAATGACACACTTATGTTCGGCTGCACCGTTCCAAAAGAGGAAGAATACGCAACACAAAAAGACACAGACCTTCAAACCTCTGACACGGCGGAAGAAACAACAACCGACAACAACTCGGAACCAACACTGAAATTATAATAAAAGAAAGGATAAGCACTATGAAAAAGACTATTATTATCAGCCTTCTCGCTATCATCAGTATAGGCTGCGTAGCACAGAAAAATAATGTCCGTAAAGCCGAGAACCTCGCTTTGTCCGAAACACCAGACTATGCCGGAGCCAGAGCAGCCATCAAAGAGGCTCTCGCCAACGACGAAACCAAAGACCAAGCCAAGACTTGGTATGTGGCAGGACTCATCGGCTACCAACAAAACGAAACAGAGTACTACAAACTCCAACTGGGCAAAGGCGGTCAAGACTACGTACTGCGTGGCACTGCCGTCTTGGAGAGTTATAACTACTGGCTTCGTGCCGACGAGATAGCCATGACTCCCGTCTATGACAAGAAAGGTAAAGCCAAATACGATACAGGCACACGCAAGAAAATAGCAGAAAAAATGGTTGTCTATTACGAGCGTCAGGAACTCATTAACTATGCTTACGACCTCTGCGACAAAAAGGAATATGCCAAAGCATACGAGGCATTCAAAGCATATACATCCATACCCGACCTGCCGATGATGCAAGACAAGAACCTGCAAGCACGTATGCCCAAAGACACCATCTATGAGGCATACCTCTTCAATACAGGTTGGGCTGCTTATAACGCACAGATGTATAACGAAGCCATTGAGACCTTCCGCTCGATGATGGACAAAAACATACGTCCCGTCGTTTCAGCACAATTCATCTATCAGAGTTATATCAACCTTAACGACTCCACCGCTGCCAACAATCTGTTGGACGATTGTATCAAACGCTTCCCTAACGAAGCATGGTTTATGCAAAACCGTATCAATAACCTCGTTAACGAAGGTAAAATGGACCAAGCACTCGTCTATCTCGACCAAGCACTTGCCAACGACGAACAGATACAATACCTGCAACTCAAAGCCTCTATCTTTGATATGCAAAAACGCTATGAAGATGCTATTGCCGTCTATGACCACGCTCTGCAATTAGACCCAGACAATGCCGACCTATGGTATAACTACGGTGTCATCTATGTCGAGATTGGCAATGACCTCAACGACAAAGCCTCCTACCTCGGTGCCAAAGAGTATAAACTGGCTCGTATGGAGATTGAGGAGAACTTCAAGAAAGCACTGCCTTACTTTGAGAAAGCCTACCAACTCCAACCCGACAACTTCACCTACAAGCGTCAGTTGCGGTCGCTCTACTATCGTCTCGGCATGACCGACAAATACAATGAACTAAGCGATTAAAAAAGTAAATGGGACGCATACTCGCCATTGATTATGGTCAGAAACGCACCGGATTAGCCGTAACGGACCCGCTCCGCATAACGGCTAATCCGTTGATTACTATAGAGACGAAAGACCTCATTCAGTGGCTGACGGACTACCTGCACCCCAACCAAGTCGATTTGGTTATCATAGGACATCCCACCCGTCTTGACGGCACCGACAGCGACTCAATGAAGTACATAACTCCCTTTATGAACCGCTTCCGCCGACTCTTTCCTGACACACCTCTCGTTCCATTCGACGAACGATTCACCTCCACACTCGCGCATAGAGCAATGATAGACGGCGGAATGAAGAAAAAACAACGACAGGACAAAGCCGTCGTGGACAAAATAGCAGCCACCATCCTACTCGAAGACTACCTCAACTATAAACAATAATCTATAAAACTATAAACTCTCCAACTTCTTTCAACTATAAACTCTCAACTATTATGATTCTCCCCATCTACCTCTACGGTCAGCCGGTGCTTCGCAAGCCTACCGAAGACATACAGCCCGACACCGACCTCAACATAAAAGAACTCATCGACAATATGCAAGAGACACTCACCACGGCTGAGGGTTGCGGACTGGCAGCACCCCAAGTGGGATTGTCTATTCGCCTCTTCGTGGTGGACGGCACTGAACTTAAAGACGAATATCCCGAATGTGCCGACTTCAAAAAAGCCTTCCTCAACCCCACTATAGTTGAAGAAAGCGACGAGAAGGTTACCTACTCTGAAGGCTGTCTCTCGCTGCCCGGTATCTCAGAGAACGTGGTTCGTCCGCGCACAATCACCATACGCTACCAAGACCCCGACTTCAACTGGCACGAAGACACCCTCACCGACTTCCAAGCACGCATAGTGCAACACGAGTACGACCACCTCGAAGCACACGTCTTCACCGACCGTATATCACCCATACGCAAACAATTCGTCAAAGGCAAACTCAGTAATATAGCAAAAGGTAAAACAGTATCACGGTATAAGTATAAACGCTGAGCGTCAATATATGGATCTTCCCTCCATCATAATCATCGCAATAGGTCTGGCAATGGATTGCTTTGCCGTTTCCGTTTCGGAAGGCGTAAGACAACGCCAATGGAACACCCGCATACTATTGATGGCTCTTCTCTTCGGTCTGTTTCAAGGCGGTATGCCGCTCATAACGTTCTACATAGGCTCATTCTTCGCTTCCTTCATTTCGCGCTTCTCACCGTGGATAGCACTCACCATATTAAGCATTTTAGGCGGTAATATGCTGCTCTCCGCCTTTCGCTCACTGAAAACACCAACACAAGAGGACACACACTACGACCTCAGTATAACACGAATACTACTGCTTGCCATAGCCACCAGCATAGACGCTCTTGCCACAGGAGTACTATTCGTTGCCACACCACAACAACTATTGACAGGAATAATCATTATCGCATTCGTATCATTCATATTCTCACTCATTGGCTTCGCCTTAGGTAAGTATATGGGCAAAAAAATACCTTTCTCACCCGACTGGATAGCAGGCTCACTGCTTATACTTATCGGATTAAAGATTTTCATATCATCCTTCTTCTAATCCTCACCTCAATTATGAACAGTCTTTTTCTCGGATTCATCATCATAGCCTTAGGCACACTCATTCAGTCGTGCAGATACCTGCCTATCAATATCATACAAGACTGGTCGTGGGAGTCGTTTAGTTTCGTTCAAGGTATATTCTCCCTCCTTCTTCTCCCCTTATGGGGTGCCACACTCGCCATTCCCGACGGCTATCTGTTCTACGAACTGTATAGCGATGTTCCCTTCGAGCAGATTGTACTCACCATCGTCTGCGGAATGATATGGTGGGCAGGCACAATAGTCAGCGAAAACAGCCTCGTCTATCTCGGTGCATCGTGGGGCAAAACACTCTCTAACGCACTTGCAGCCACTCTCGGCACACTGTTTGCAGCCATAGCCTTCATCACTCTGCTCCATCATACCCACCCTACGTGGGAACTGACACCCACTGTCATCATCGGTATCGTTGTGGCTTGGATAGGATTTATACTCATTGGCTTTGCCGGCGACAAGAAAAACCGCGAAACGGCTGCCCTGATGGACGGCGACAGACGACAGTTCAACCTACGAAAAGGCATACTATTCGCTATCATCGGCGGACTGATGGCAGGGTTTCTCGGCGTGGGACTGGCAGTCGGCGATGGCATTTTCCTCACCGAAACAGACCCTTCATTCCGCTATCTGCCTACTATATTCTTAATCTGTATAGGAGCCTTTATCGTCAATACTGTCTATTGTATGAGGCAAAATGCAGTCAACGGCACCTTCTCCGATTACTCACAAAGCAACACGTGGCGAATCAATATCTTTATCTGCGTCTTGACAGGAGTAATGGAATATGCGGCACTATTCACACTCAGCATTGGCAAGAACCTCTTCAACACCAATCCATCGCTCAATCTCTTTGCCTATTTTATTATGATTGCCACTTCGCTTATATTCACCCACCTATGGGAACTCATAATGCAAGAATGGCGAGGCTGCTCCTACCGCACTCTCAAAACACTGCTCATCGGACTGCTCATACTGCTCATCGGAGCACTCACACCTATACTTTTGGTACAGAATTTGTAGATTTTCCATATAATTTTGTACACTTACAAAATAGACCCTATCTTTGCCACACGAAATGAAGAACAGACTATATATACTATTTATAGGCATCCTGTGCAGTCTTTCTCTCTTTGCGCAGAACTCCACCTCCTCCCCCTCGTCACGCTTTGGCTATGGCGAACTCAACGACAACGTACCCACTGCCTATCGCGGAATGGGAGGCGTAATGACAGGTATGCGTTTAGGCTCGGTAATCAACCCCTCTCAACCCGCTTCTTATACAGTATGCGATAGCGTTACCTTTATGTTCGACCTCGCAGGCAGCGGTATGTGGACACGCTATGCCGACACTTATGGTCAACGCAATCGCGCTAACGGCAACCTCGAATGTGTCAGCCTGCAATTCCCTATTTGGAAACAACACATAGCCTTCTCCGCAGGCGTATTGCCCTATACCTCCGTAGGCTACGACTTCTCCCTTAGCGGCAAAGAAGGCGGATACGACTACACTATTGACTACCAAGGTGAAGGAGGTATAACCAATGTCTATGCCGGACTGAGTTTCAACGTTCTTAACTGGTTTGCTGCCGGCGCAAACGCCTACTATATGTTCGGCGACGCCACCAATTCCATTTCACTCAATTTCGACAACAAAAATCTGCACGGAGCATATATGTACCAGAATATGGAAGTCCGCTCGTTCCGCTTCAGATACGGTGCGCAACTCTTTCATACCTTCAACTCCGGCAACACCTCACATAACGTGGTACTTGGTGCAGTATTTGAAAACAAACAAAAACTAAGAGGCGAGTTCGTCCAATACGAACTCAATACATTGGACTCGGTATTGGTTAAAGACAATGGCTTCGAACTACCTATGTATTACAGCGTTGGAGCAAGTTATTGCTTTAATGAGCAACTGCTCATAGCCGCCGACTATAGCCAACAACTATGGAGCGAAGCCAAGTACTTCGGAGTTGTCAACCAACTCGCCAATCGCTCTAAATACTCCTTCGGTATTGAGTACAGACACAATAAGATGAGCCGCAGTTATGCCCAACGTATGATTTGGCGAATAGGTGCTTCCATACAAGACTCCTACGTACAATACGACAACCGTAAAGACTTTACCATATCTGCCGGTGTGGGCTTCCCGATGAGAACATCGCTATCACTGTTCAATCTCGCTCTCGAATACAATAGACGACATGCTACAACAAAATTAGTGGAAGACAATCTCAAACTGACCGTTAATATAGCCGTCAATGAGAACTGGTTCTTCAAACGCAAATTATAACTCTTGCAATAACTATTAAACTCTTATATACTATGAAAACGAAAAACATACTGCTCATTCTCTTATGTCTTGCAGCACCTGCTTTGGCACTCACCCGACTGAACACAAGAGAAAACGCCACTGCCGCCGCACCCGACGACGAAACAGTCATCTCCGAAGAGTGCATTCGTAATCTCTCCGTGGTACAGACATTGGTCAAAACCAAACAATATGAAGATGCCTACGAGCCGTGGAAACAACTCTATGAAGGCTGCCCGAGTACCAACAGATCCATATACACCAACGGCGCAAAGATAGTGGACTACTTCTATGAGAAAGCCACAGACCCCGAAGAAAAACGTCAGTGGGCACAGTTGGCTCTTGACCTGTGCGACAAACGTATCGAGTATTTCGGCAACGACCCCAAATACCCGACGGCATACATACTCGGCGAAAAAGGCTTGGAGTATGTGGAGCACTTCCCAGAAGACGAAGTGAAAGAACAGGCATATCCGTGGTTCAAAGCCTCCGTGGAAGGTATGGGCATACGCTCCAAGATTACCGTCCTCGTTGAGTTTATGAAGGTTAGTTATAATCTCTATCGTCAAGACCCCGACCGTTATGGCACACAGTTCATTAACGACTACAACCTCGTTAGCGGCTATCTGCAAACGATGGCGGACGACAAAGCCAACAAGAACGCCTCTGCCGCTTCACAACAGAAAGACTATGTAGATAACCTCTTTGCCGTGTCAGGTGCAGCCGACTGCGAACAATTAGACAAACTCTACGATGCGTATGTCAAAGAAAACACCGACAATATGGAGAACCTGCAAAAAGTGATGAAACTCTATCGCCGCGTAGGTTGCACAGAGTCGAACGTATATTTTGCCGCTTCGGAGAACGCACACAAGATGCAACCTACCGAAGAGTCTGCTGCCGGCTGCGCACGTATGTGTATGAAGAAGGAAGACTGGAA
The DNA here is from genome assembly GCA_947167395.1 of uncultured Bacteroidales bacterium. Classification (GTDB taxonomy): domain Bacteria; phylum Bacteroidota; class Bacteroidia; order Bacteroidales; family Paludibacteraceae; genus Colicola. The sequence goes on along the minus strand of CAMVHW010000005.1, from coordinate 11,639 downwards.
AGGTGCTATCGACTACTACCAAGAAGCACTCAATCTCATCGAAGATGTTGACGACGATGACCGCGATGACTATCTCTATAACATTGCATACATCTTCTTCGACAAACTCAAAAACCCGATGGAAGCCCGTCGTTATGCACGTATGAGCCTCGATGCCGATCCTAAACAAGGTCGCTGCTACCTGCTTATAGGCTACTGCTACGCTTCCGCCAAACCTTATAGCGACAAGGACTACCCCGCTGCCAAGGCTGCTATCCTCAATAAGACAGTCTTCTGGGCTGCCGTGGACCAGTTCGTACGCGCCAAACAAGTGGACGAGTCTTGCGCAGACGATGCTAATCGACTGATTAACACATACAGTAAGTACTTCCCAACCAAAGAAGATATGTTCGACCTGCCTAATGAGTTTGGCGAAGGCACATTCATCGTAGGCGGTTGGATCAACGAAAAGACTGTCTGCCGTGCGGCTCACTAAACACATATACACCTTGGGTGCTGCGCTCTGTTGCGCGGCATCCTTGTTTTTTGTTGCCTGCCACCAACAACCCTCATCGTCGGGCGAAACGATTGACGACCGCAGCCAAACACCCATACTGGAAGTCGATTCCGTAACCACACTCGTGTCCGATTCAGGCATAGTACGCTACCGAATAAGCGCACGGGAATGGCGAATATACGACAAGGCAGAACCAACATATTGGGAATTTCCCGAAGGTATATACCTCGAAAAATTCAACGAAACGCTCGACGTGGAAGCCTCGCTCAAAGCCGACTATGCCAAATACTTGGACCAAAGCGAATTATGGGAACTGAAAGGACAAGTACACGCCCTTAATGAGAAAGGCGAACAGTTCCTCACCGAACAACTCTTCTGGAACCAAAAAACAGAACAAGTATATTCCGATTCAGCCATTACCATCACTCGCGAATCGTCTATCATACAGGGGGTCGGCTTCCTAAGCAACCAAACACTCACGCAATACACCATAACCAACCCCACCGGTTATTTCCCCATAGAAGAATAACGCTTAAAAACACTATATCACTATGTTTGATAATCTTAGCGAAAGATTAGAAAGAAGTTTTAAGATCCTCAAAGGCGAAGGTCGTATCACCGACATCAATATCGCCGAAACAGTCAAAGACATACGCAAGGCTCTGTTAGAAGCCGATGTCAACTATAAGACTGCCAAACAATTCACCGACAATGTCAAGGAAAAAGCCATCGGTCAGAAAGTGATGACCGCCGTTCGTCCGGGGCAGTTGATGGTCAAGATCACCCACGACGAACTGACCCACCTTATGGGTGACGAGGCAGTGGAGTTGAACCTCAAAGGCTCTCCCGCCGTCATACTGATGGCAGGTCTGCAAGGTTCGGGTAAGACCACCCACGCCGCCAAACTGGCTAACTACCTACAAACCAAAAAGAACAAACGCGTTATGCTCGTTGCCTGCGATGTCTATCGACCTGCCGCCATAGAGCAACTGCGCGTACTCGGCGAACAAATAAACGCCAAGGTCTATCTTGGTGAGGGGGAGAGTAATCCCGTTAAGAAAGCCGAAGCAGCCATCAAAGAGGCTCGCACCTACGGCTACGACGTAGTGATAGTGGATACAGCCGGACGACTCGCCATAGACGAGCAGATGATGCAAGAGATAACCGCCATCAAGAACGCCATCAACCCTTCGGAAACACTCTTCGTCGTTGACGCAATGACAGGTCAAGACGCTGTCAATACTGCCAAAGAGTTTAACGACCGACTTGACTTTGACGGCGTTATACTGACTAAGTTGGACGGCGACGCACGAGGCGGCGCTGCTCTCTCCATACGCTCTGTGGTGGATAAACCGATTAAGTTCATCGGCACGGGCGAGAAGATGGACGCACTCGACGTATTCCACCCAAGCCGTATGGCTGACCGTATTTTGGGTATGGGTGACGTAGTCAGCCTCGTAGAACGCGCACAAGCACAATATGACGAACAAGAAGCCAGACGACTGAGCAAACGTATCGCCAAAAACCAATTTGACCTCAACGACTTTGTTGCACAGATACAACAGATAAAAAAGATGGGATCGATGAAAGACCTTATGGGAATGATCCCCGGTATGGACAAGGCACTCAAGGGTGTGGAGATAAGCGATGATGCTTTCAAACCCATAGAAGCAATGATAAGTTCGATGACCCCCTTCGAGAGAGAGAATCCCTCTTGCCTTAATGGCTCACGCAAAGAGCGTATAGCCAAAGGCAGCGGTACAAGCATCGTGGAAATCAATCGCTTCCTCAAACAGTTTGAACAAACCTCCAAGATGATGCGCAAGGTGCAACAAATGCGACGCAGATAAATAACCGCTATGGATATATTAGACAAGATAGACGGTTTGGAGGCTAAGTTCCACGAAGTGTCGCTCTTCATTACCGACCCGCAAGTCATAGCAGACCAACAACGTTACGTCCGCCTTAACCGCGAGTACCACGAACTGGAGAGAGTACTCGAAGTGGCACGACAATACAAAAAGATACGCCTCGACCTCGACCAAGCCAAGCAACTCTTCTACAATGAGTCCGACCCCGAACTCAAAGCAATGGCTCGCGAAGAAATGGATTCGCTCGAACCGCAAGTACCACGATTGGAGGAAGAAATCAAGTTGCTTATGCTTCCCCAAGACCCCGAAGACGGCAAGAACGTGGTTATGGAGATACGCGGAGGCACAGGCGGCGACGAGGCTGCCCTGTTCGCAGGAGACCTGTTCCGTATGTACACCAAATACTTTGAAACAAAGGGCTTTAAGTATAGCGTCTCATCTTTCTCCGAAGGTGCTGTCGGCGGATATAAAGAAATCATATTCAACGTTACAGGTCAGCAAGTGTATGGCACACTCAAATACGAATCGGGCGTTCATCGCGTTCAGCGTATTCCCGTTACAGAAACACAAGGACGTGTACACACCTCCGCTGCCACAGTGGCTGTACTGCCCGAAGCAGACGAGTTTGAGGTGCATATTAACGAAGGCGAGATACGTTGGGACTATTTCCGCAGCGGAGGCGCAGGCGGACAGAATGTGAATAAAGTGGAGTCGGGCGTGCGCTTACGCTACAACTGGCGCAACCCCAATACCGGTGAAGTGCAGGAGATACTGATTGAATGTACTGAGACACGCGACCAGCCCAAAAACAAGGAACGCGCATTGGCACGGCTGCGCACGCAGATATACGACAAGGAACACCAGAAATACATCGACGACATAGCAGCAAGACGCAAGACGATGGTTTCCACCGGCGACCGCAGTGCTAAAATACGCACCTATAACTACCCGCAGGGACGTATCACCGACCACCGCATAGGCTACACCGTCTATAACCTCGCTGCCTTTATGGACGGCGATATACAGGGGGTGATTGATGCACTCACCGTAGCCGAAAACGCCGAAAGACTCAAAGAAAGCGAACTGTAATTCGCAGGGGATTTCGGATTCTACAATATAAAATTAACGGGGGATTTCGGATTTTACAATATAAAATTAGCAGGGGATTTCGGATTTTCAATAAAAGCATTTGCAAATCAATTATTTTCCTTATTTTTGCCGCAACTTTTAAGCACGTAGTTTTATGAAACGGATTTTCAAGCGAAAGTTGTATGATAAGTTGCTGCATTGGAAGCAAGAGAAAAACGGTAAAACGGCTCTATTGGTAGAGGGGGCTCGTCGTGTTGGTAAGTCCACTATCGTAGAGGAGTTTGCCAAGCACGAATATAAGTCTTACATACTTATTGATTTCAATAAAGTCGGCAAAAAAATCAAGGACTTGTTCGAAGACTTAGATGACTTGGATTATCTTTTTCTGACTTTGCAGGCTAATTATGGTGTTAATTTAGAGCCTCGTAAGTCGGTTATCATCTTCGACGAGGTGCAGAAATGTCCGTTGGCACGTCAAGCCATCAAGTATCTGGTTGCAGACGGCAGATATGACTATATAGAAACCGGTTCGCTTATCAGTATCAAAAGGAACACGAAAGATATAACCATTCCGAGTGAAGAAGATCGTATCACTATGTTCCCTATGGATTATGAAGAGTTCCGTTGGGCTTTGGGCGATACGGCAAGCGTACCTTTGTTGCGTATGTTCTATGAGAAACGACTACCATTAGGTGCAGCCTTCCGAACAAAAATGCGTGAGTTCAGGCTCTATATGTTGATAGGTGGTATGCCACAGGCTGTAAACGAGTATTTAGACACAAAGAACCTACAGAACGTCGATGAGTTAAAGCGTAGTATAATCAAACTATACGAAGACGATTTTCTGAAGATTGACGACACAGGTCGTTTGAGCAAAATGTTTATGTCAATACCCGGTCAGTTATCACGTTCAAGCACACGTTTTGTCCCATTTAATGCAATAGGCACTGTAGAAGAAGATAAACTATTGGAACTCATCAAGGCTATGGAGGACAGCAAGACGGTCAACATAGTATATCATTGCGACAATCCGAGTGTCGGTATGTCGCTAACTAAAGACAATAGCCGCTACAAGATCTTTATCTCCGACACAGGCCTGTTCATAACTATGGCTTTTTGGGATAAAGATTATACCGAAAACATACTATACGAGAAATTGTTGAGCGACAAATTGGATGTCAATCTCGGTTACGTCTATGAAAATGCTGTGGCACAACTATTAGCAACTGCCGGCAATAACCTATTCTATTACACCTTCCCGAAAGATAATAAACACAACTACGAAATTGACTTTATCCTATCACGAGGCGGTAAGGTATGGCCGATAGAAGTCAAGTCCTCATCGCATAAGTCACATACCTCGTTGGACGAGTTTTGCCGTAAATTCTCAGAACGCGTAGGTGAACGATTCCTACTCTACACCAAAGATTTGTCGCACGACGGACAGACGCTCTTGTTGCCTATACAGATGGCTATGTATATTTGAAAAAATAAAAAAAGTTATTTTTTTTGTTGATTTTCCAATAACACCATACTTTTGCGCTGTTTATGAATTACTATTTGTCAGTCTTCGATAGTGGAAACAGACTATTTTCAAAATCAAACCAAAATACAAACAACTACTAATTCATTGTTACTATGAAAAAAGTTTTAACTCTTCTCTGCGCAGTGGTACTGACCATCAGCGCAAACGCGCTGCCAACTGTAAAGCGCATTCAAAATGATGTTCGCCCCATTCTTAAATCAACAACTGCGAACAATCTAACAACTCCTGAAAGTTTAGTTGCTTTTTACATTACTGGTCAAGACTATAATTATCAGGTAGTTTTTTATGATGCAACAGGTTCTGTATGTGCCACTGCATATTTGAAGACCGGTTCTAGCAATTCGATTGCAGGTGTTTATGATGTGGGCGTTGTTAACAATCAATACAACGGCTATGTTAAAATTAAAGGAACGCAGTATTGGATTAAACGCGGTTCTCTCACTCTTCAATATAGTACAACGACATCTAACATATATGTCGGTAATGTGCAAGAATTGATGTATAATGTTTATGCTTCCGGGCTACAATTAATGGATACTCAAGGAAATGATATTCAGGGTGAATATGCTTTCTCCGGTCAAGTAACAGCATTTGGGGTTGCAAACTATTCAAATTATCAGTCCTGCCTTCAATCAACTACCAATTGCGAAAGTGCCCTGCTTCAATTATCAGAACAGAAAATTAACGCAGTTGAGGTGGAATGTGATGAAATAAATTATGAACTGAAATATACCGCCGCTCACTCTGATGAAGAGTACGAATATCCTGCCACTTGGACTATGTGGACGGTAGGAATAGACAATCAAGGTAAATATTATCAAACAAATATTACTAGTATTGGCGAACAAGCATCTGGTAATGTTGGTTCATACGCAAGTGGATATTGCACTGCAGACCTACACATTGCAGATGAACTTGAAGGTACCTACCAAGAGATTGAAATCGCATCCGCCTATGGCACAGTTAGCAAGGTTCAAAACAATGGTCTTAAATACGATTTTTACCTAACAGCTAAATCTGGAACCATTTATCACATTTTATTGTATGTCAATGTTACATGGGTAAACTATATGGAATCTGATGTCGATTACTTTACATCATTCGCCACCGATCATATGCAAATTCAATCTGGTGATATGGAGTCCGCTCCAGGCGTTAAGTGGTTCTATGTGGTACTGAACAATGGTAAAGAATATGCTGCGATGTATTTCTTTGCAAACACTATTGATGAAGAAATTACGATTCCTGCACGTCCCTATATGATTTCACCTTCCAATACTTCCGGAACTGTTCAAGCTAATACTGGTGTAGAGTCTAATCCATTAGATGAGCCATCATATATTGGCAAGGTTGTAAACGCTAATACAATAGATGAAATTAGTTTCATGGTAGATGGCTCCGTTACAGTTACCAAAGTAACAGATCACGCATATATCCAAGTAAATGCCAAGAACTCACTTGGACGCGTTATTAAGTTTACAGTTGGAGAACCTCCTATCACCGGCATTGAAGAAGTGAAGATGGAAGAGGTGAACGATGGTCAGAAGTTGATGATTGACGGTAAACTCTACATCAAACGCGGCGACAACCTCTACAACGCACAAGGCGCAGTTGTAAAATAAAACAACACATCGTTCTGTAAATAAATAATTAACTTATACTAAAAGAGCGTTACCTACGAGTGTAACGCTCTTTTAGTATTCTCACCGATGAACACGGCAGTAATTTCATATCAAACACATAACCAAATCACAACCAAACCCGAAAGCAACAGAATGGACGGTTCACCCCATTATACGATTGGATATGAGCGGTATAGCAGGAACAACAGCCACCTTCAAAGGCAGGTTGGACAATATGTTCTCCGACTACGAGAGCTGAAAGCCCTCGTGGCAGACGTGCCATACTCTAATATCCGTTACGCCGAGCGCGTTATGCTCGTTGAGGAGAGGTATCGTATGGTTATCACTATTATCTTCCGCGCAATAGGTTGCCGCGTTGAAGTGGAGCGTATGCAGGCTGTCGGCAGACCAGATATAGTGGTGTATGTGAAGAACAAAGTGTATGTACTGGAACTCAAGTTGGAGAACAACGGCGGTGCCGCAGCAGCCCAACCCGCACGCGAAGTCTTCGCACTCGGTATCGGTATGGACAACGAAGGCAAAGGACTAACAGCCTACGAACAAGTAATATAAACTTACATAACATACCAAGCAATAGGCTGTCTAATCCGATTGATTAGACAGCCTATTACTTGGTATTAAATCTTAATCGCTTATCTTAGACTTTGATTTCCACTTCCACACCCGAAGCGAGTTCGAGTTTCATAAGAGCCTCGATGGTCTTGGGGTTGCTGTTGTAGATGTCAATAAGGCGTTTGTAGTTAGAGAGTTCGAACTGTTCACGACTTTTCTTATTAACGAAAGTGGAACGGTTAACGGTAAAGATACGTTTGTGGGTTGGCAATGGAATAGGACCGCTGACAACTGCACCCGTGGCTTTAACTGTTTTTACGATTTTCTCTGCCGATTTGTCCACAAGATTGTGGTCAAAACTTTTAAGTTTAATACGAATTTTTTGACTCATAATAGTGATTTATTTAATTGTTAATAATCCGACTTAACCAAAGAGTCATTTGCTTGGTCTTGTCTTGTTTGTTTCTTCTGATTTATACGAGGTCAGCCCTTCCGCCTACTTCGGTGAGCACGGCTTTGGCGATAGTGCTGCTGACGGGAGCGTAGTGAGAGAACTCCATACTGCTGGTAGCACGACCGGATGTGATAGTACGTAAGGCGGTTACATAGCCGAACATCTCACTGAGAGGCACTTTGGCTTTTACTATACGAGCACCCGTGCGAGTGGTATCCATACCTTCCACTTGACCACGACGCTTATTCAAGTCGCCTATGACATCACCCATATTCTCTTCGGGTGTAACCACCTCAATCTTCATAATAGGCTCCATAAGTACAGGTTTTGCCTTTACGCAAGCGTTCTTGAAGGCTATCTGCGCACATATCTCAAAGGAGAGTTGGTCGGAATCCACGGGGTGGAACGAACCATCAATAACGGTAACTTTAAGTTTATCAAGCGGATAACCTGCCAGCACACCATTCTTCATTGCTGTTTGGAAGCCTTTCTCAATAGCGGGGATATACTCCTTGGGTATGTCACCACCTTTAACTATGTCAATGAATTGGAGCGTACCGTCAAAGTCTTCATCGGCAGGTTCAACACGAACGATAATATCAGCGAACTTACCGCGACCACCGGTCTGCTTCTTATATACTTCACGCAATTCAACGGGTTGGCTGATAGCCTCACGATAAGCCACTTGCGGACGACCTTGGTTACACTCAACGTGGAACTCACGACGCAGACGGTCGATAATAATCTCAAGGTGCAACTCACCCATACCGCTGATAACCGTTTGACCGGTCTGTTCATCTGTCTTGACGGTGAAGGTGGGGTCTTCCTCTGCGAGTTTAGACAGACCCACTCCGAGTTTATCAAGGTCGGCTTGGCTCTTGGGTTCCACGCTGATACCTATTACAGGTGCGGGGAACTCTATTGATTCAAGTGTAATGGGTTTATCTTCTGAGCAGAGTGTATCACCGGTGCGTATGTCCTTAAATCCCACTCCTGCACCTATATCGCCGGCGCAAATCACATCAACGGGGTTCTGATGGTTGGAGTGCATTTGGAATATGCGGCTGATACGTTCCTTCTTACCTGAACGTGTATTATACACATACGAGCCTGATTCGAGTTTACCCGAATAGACGCGGAAATAACATAGACGACCAACGAAGGGGTCTGTGGCAATCTTGAATGCAAGTGCGCACAGAGGTTCGTTCTCGTCCGGCTTGCGTGTTATCGGTTTATCGGTACGCGGGTCTGTGCCGTCTATATGCTCAGCGTCAAGCGGACTGGGAAGATAAGCACAAACGGCATCAAGCATCGTTTGCACACCCTTGTTCTTGAAACTGGAACCGCATATAACAGGGAATATGTCCATAGCCAAAGTCCCCTTGCGGATGGCGGCACGTATTTCCTCTTGCGTGATTGTGGAAGAATCGGAGAAGTATTTCTCCATCAATGCGTCATCAAATCCGGCACAGGTCTCGAGCAGTTTATCGCGCCACTCTTCTGCCTCAGCCACGAGCGAAGCAGGAATGTCCTCTTCCACATACTCAGCACCCATCGTCTCATCGTGCCAGATGATGGCTTTCATCTTAACAAGATCGACAACGCCCTTGAAGTTCTCCTCTGCACCAACCGGAATCTGAATAGGACAAGGTGTTGCACCGAGTGTGTCCTTGATTTGGCGAACGACATCAAAGAAATTAGCACCGTTACGGTCCATCTTATTTACATAACACAGACGCGGCACCTTGTACTTATCTGCTTGTCGCCAAACTGTTTCACTTTGCGGTTGCACTCCGCCTACGGCACAAAGAGCCATCACGGCTCCATCGAGTATGCGAAGACTGCGCTCCACTTCAACAGTGAAGTCCACGTGCCCCGGAGTATCTATAAGGTTGATTTTATACTTCTTACCGAGATAGTTCCAGAAGGTGGTGGTGGCAGCGGAGGTAATAGTGATACCTCTTTCCTGCTCTTGCTCCATCCAGTCCATAGTGGCAGCACCGTCGTGCACTTCGCCTATCTTATGGGTAAGACCGGTATAGAAAAGTATTCGCTCGGAAGTGGTTGTTTTACCGGCATCGATGTGAGCCATGATACCGATATTGCGATTGTATGTTAGATCTTGTTTAGCCATTGTTGCTTACGCATAATAAATCCGCAGTATGTATTGTTGGTACATACTGCGGATAAGGAAATGTTTTAGAATCTGAAGTGTGCAAATGCACGGTTGGCTTCAGCCATACGGTGCATATCTTCTTTACGTTTGAAGGCACCGCCTTGGTTGTTATAAGCGTCCATTATCTCGCCTGACAGTTTTTCAGCCATCGAGTGACCACCGCGTTTGCGTGCAAAGTTAATCATATTCTTCATAGAGATTGACTCTTTGCGGTCGGCGCGTATCTCGGTAGGAACTTGGAAAGTGGCACCACCGATACGTTTAGACTTAACCTCAACGAGAGGAGTGATGTTATCGAGTGCTTGTTTCCAAATATCGAGAGCGGTCTTACCCTCTTCTTTGTTTTTCTGAGCCACGAGGTCAAGAGCCGAATAGAAAACGGTATAAGCGGTATTTTTCTTACCGTCAAGCATAAGGTGGTTGACAAATTTAGCCACCATCACCTCACCGAACTTAGGATCGGGCAGGATGACGCGTTTTTTTGGTTTTGCTTTTCTCATTTTTGTGGTTTGTGTTTTGTTTTTTACTCTGTTCCTAATGTTAGGAACTGTTTTGTGGTTGTCTATCGTCTTCAGGCGGTCACATCCGCCTTACTCAACCGATCAACCCTTTGTTGTTAAGTTAAGAGGAACTTACTTTTTTGCTTTCGGGCGTTTAGCACCGTACTTACTACGACGTTGCAAGCGATTAGCCACACCTGCTGTATCAAGCGTACCACGTACAATGTGATAACGTACACCGGGGAGGTCTTTAACACGTCCGCCACGTACCATCACGATGCTGTGCTCCTGCAAGTTATGACCTTCACCGGGGATGTATGCGTTAACCTCTTTTTGGTTCGTCAGACGAACACGTGCCACCTTACGCATTGCGGAATTAGGCTTTTTAGGGGTTGTGGTGTACACACGAACGCAAACACCGCGACGCTGAGGACAACTGTCAAGCGCGGGGCTCTTGCTTTGGTCGATAAGTTCTGCTCTTCCTTTTCTAACTAATTGTTGAATTGTAGGCATTGTAACTTGTTTTGGGTTAATAAATATGGGTTAATAGTTTTCATTCTTTGGCATAAACGCTCAAAAAACGCGCAAAAGTATGGCAACTTTTCTGTGTACCAAAACTTTTGCGCGTTTTTTACGAAAAATCTTGTTTTTGAAAAGACGGCTGAACAAAAACAGACTTAATTTCTAAACTGCAATTCGTTGTTCTTACACTCAACCACGATGGGCTTACTATGATCCACCTTGCCTGCTATGATTTGTTTGCTCAACGGGTTGAGAACCAATCTTTGGAGAGCACGCTTGACAGGTCTGGCACCGAACTGCGGGTCATAACCCTCGTGGGCTATATAGCGTATGGCATCGTCGGTTACACGGAGTTCGATATTCTGCTCGGCAAGCATTTGGTGAATCTTGCCTACTTGCAGCCGAACGACTTGTTGTACATTGTCTTCGCTTAGTTCGCCAAAGTGTATGATATCGTCTATACGGTTGAGGAACTCAGGACGCACTTGCTGACGAAGTTGCTCTTCGGTCAGGTTGGAGGTGAGGATAATGAGCGTGTTTTTGAAATTGACCACCCTACCCTTGTTGTCGGTCAGACGACCATCGTCAAGCAGTTGGAGCAGGACATTGAACACGTCTGCGTGGGCTTTCTCCATCTCGTCGAAGAGGATAACGCTGTAAGGTTTGCGTCGAATGGCTTCTGTGAGTTGTCCTCCTTCGTCATAGCCTACATATCCGGGAGGTGCTCCTATAAGTCGCGTGGCGGAGAACTTCTCCTGATACTCTGACATATCTATACGCGTAAGCATAT